>JBARUM010000370.1:0-17329 GCA_049645725.1 Maribacter sp. | reverse complement strand
GTGGATTCATTTTAATAGCGTCGATACTGTTCTTCATGGGCGTCTTGTTTGGATATTATGTTGTTGCCCCTTTATCTATAAACTTTTTGGGCACCTATCAGGTAAGTAAGCAAGTACTGAATGAATTTGATATTGGATCCTACATAAGCGCTGTCCGAACTTCAGTAATCGCTTGTGGAGTGTTATTCGAACTTCCGATCATTATCTATTTTTTAACAAAGGTTGGTCTGGTTACACCGGAAATAATGAAAAAATACCGAAAAATAGCCTTGGTTATTGTATTGATATTATCAGCAGTTATTACGCCACCAGATGTTACAAGCCAAATTATAGTAGCAATTCCTGTACTTATACTTTATCAGGTAAGTATTTATATTTCGGGTAGGGTGTTAAAGAGTGAAGCTAAAAAAGAAGCTAAAAGAGCAAAAAAGAATGTCAAAACAAGTGAATGAATTTAACGCCTATCGCTCTAAGATGAACGATAAGCTATTAGGTGATAACAATAAGATCATAAAGCGCATATTTAATCTTGACACTAACGCCTTTGCCCCAGGTGCGCTAGATGTAAAGACCAAAGAACTTTTAGGCTTGGTGGCCTCTACGGTTCTAAGATGTGATGATTGTGTAAAATATCATTTGGAAAGTTCCTATAAGGAAGGTGTGTCCAAGGAAGAAGTTATGGAGACCCTAGGCATTGCTACCTTGGTGGGCGGTACCATAGTTATACCTCATCTTAGACGTGCATATGAATACTGGGAAGAACTAGAAAACCAAGAAGGTTAAATAAACCATAAAACCTTTTTACCATATGTAATAAGGTTTAGATTTGAAAGGATGAAGCTTAGAGCTGAGAACATCATGAAATCCTACCGTGGCCGCAGAGTGGTTAAGGGGATTTCTTTGGAAGTCAATCAAGGGGAAATTGTTGGGCTTTTAGGACCCAATGGTGCGGGTAAAACAACCTCTTTTTATATGATTGTGGGTCTTATAAAACCCAATGGTGGAAATATCTATTTGGATGATATGGAAATTACCAATTTCCCAATGTACAAAAGAGCCCAGAACGGTATTGGATATCTTGCACAAGAAGCATCTGTTTTTCGAAAACTTAGTATCGAAAAAAATATATTGAGCGTTCTACAACTAACCAAGTTGAGCAAAAAAGAACAGCTTATGAAGATGGAATCGCTCATTGAAGAATTTGGACTTGGGCACATTAGGAAAAGCAGAGGCGACTTACTCTCTGGTGGGGAGCGCAGAAGAACTGAAATTGCCAGAGCCTTAGCCACCGACCCAAAATTTATTTTGTTGGATGAACCTTTCGCAGGTGTTGACCCAGTTGCAGTTGAGGACATTCAGCGTATTGTTGCTCAATTAAAAAACAAGAACATTGGTATTCTTATTACCGATCACAATGTGCAGGAAACTTTAGCCATTACAGAACGCTCCTATTTAATGTTCGAGGGTGGCATATTAAAGTCCGGGATTCCGGAGGACTTAGCAGCCGATGAAATGGTTCGTAAAGTATATCTGGGCCAGAATTTTGAACTTCGTAAAAAGAAGTTGGATTTTTAATTCAACATCGCTTCCATTCCGGAATTTACTTTATTACAGAAAATATATAGAATAACTCCGTAGCAATCTCCTTACTTCGCTCGGCGTACTTCTCTGTTTGTAAAGGTGTATTATCAAATTCCTTTGGATCCTCAAAAGTCAAGGGAATCCTTTTTTCCGCTCCTGGAATGAAAGGACAATTCTCATCTGCGTGTGAACAGGTCATAATAGCCGCAAAGTTGGATTTAGGGTTAAAAGCATGATCAAAAGTCTTCGAAAAGCCAATAATAGGATGGCTATCCGGACCATATTTAATACTATAAACGGGATTTTCCCCTTCCGAAAGGGCTGTAATTTCGAAGCCTACTTTGGCCAAGGTCTCCTTAACTTTGGGAAATATGGCGGTAGCTTCCGTACCTCCGGAATAACAATTCACATGCTCTATTCCAAAATGAAATGCTAAGGTTTGTGCCCATATTTGGGACAAATGACTTCTACGGGAATTATGGGTACACACAAAATTTAGGTTAATGACCTCCTTAGCATTCCGTTTTTCTTGGATGAAATTAATTAATGTTTTAAGTACGGGTAAACGACTTTCAGGTATCGTTGTAATATCCAACAGCTTAATTTCGTTCTGGATTTTTTCGAACATTATAGCTTTCTTCTTCTCCATTCAGCAATAATACAATTTATGTACATTGAACTAAACCGATTGAATAAAACCTAACGATTATTTAATCTCAAAGGTCAATGTAGCCCAGTTAGATTCATAATCTACAACATCCCCAGATTTCTTTTCCATATGAATAGTAGCAACGTACCATTTCCCTTTTGCGGTTGGCGTAATGGTTACTAATCCGTTTTCATTGGTCTTGGTAGAGTTCTCATTTTCATGAGCATCTTGACCCGGTTTGGAAGTACTATAGTGCACAATATGATTTGCCAACGGCTTGCCATCCCGCAACAGTTTAAAAGCAACGGAATTACCCAGTGCTATTTCGAAAGGATTGTTCAAAGGCACAAATTCTATTGGATAATTTAATGGCTTCATAAAATCAATGGACGTTTCTTCCCCTACTTGTAAAAGTGCCTTTACATGCTTGGAATAACGTTCCTTTGCTCCCATATTTGTTATTTTCGTTGCTTTTCTTTCTACAATCGTTCCTTCTAATCCTTCATGGTCCAAATAGTCATTAAAGGCCTTAGCATCCATTTCTAAAACTCTAGGGAGTGTTGAAATTCCCGCTACATAAGTACCGGCATCACCTGTGGTCATATTCAGATAGGTAATCTTATCCTTGTCAACGTAATGTGACTCCTTAGGTTCAAAAAGATAATTTGGACCTAGTACCTTGGCGTTAATGATACGGTCTCTAGAAATTTCATTTTCACTCTTATCAAATGTACCATTGAGTAAATATAATTGCGTTGTGGTATTAGGGGTTAAAAAGTGGGAGTCGGTCTTTAAGAATAATTCATGGGCCGAAAAAGTAAAAAAGATTACTAATAAAAGTGATAGTCCGCCAAGTCTCTTCATTATTTTAGGATTTAGATTCAATTTACCTACGAAGATAAAATACTTTGGGTTTTATTGTGACTTAAAAAAATGGATTTTGTCTTTTAAGATTATAAATTCCCCATCCAAAAAATAATAGCTCCAGTACAAGGGCGGGCGTAAATAAGACCGAAATACCATCAAATAAAGTACTTATTACTCTTCCAAAAGAAATACTGCCCATAAAGAGCACATTACTTAATGTAGCAGCTTTCCAATAGTCTTGTTTTAAGGCGCCTATCAACCAAAATACACCAATACCCAAATAAATGCCCATAACCGCACGAAGGATATTTTTCAAATTCAATGCATTAACTTCAAAATCAAAAATAAGTGGCATAAAATAAGATGGGTATCCTCCATAAACCAGACCAGCTATTATAACGATGATACCGGACAAAACCAAGTGAAGGTTCTTTTTCATGAGGATGCTCATTTTTTACGATACAAACGAAAGTAAAACCAAGAAGCTATTCCTCCGACAAGGGAAAATACGGCCAACATCCAAAATACAGGTTGATGACCTAACGCTCCCGGTGAATTCTCCAAAAGATAACCCATAGCAGGGCCTGCAAAGATATCCGGGGTGTAGCCGATCAGCGAAATGAGTCCAACGGCCGTTCCCGTAAGTACTAGTGGAATCTTACCCCGTTCCATAACCGCAAAATAGAGCGAGCGTGCAGCGTAAACTCCGGTGGCCACAACTAGAATAGACATAAAGAACAAGACCGTGGCCGATGACGTAATAATACCCGTGGCAAAAAGTAGTGCCCCAAAAAAAGAAATTATAAAACTGACCACCAACCAATAGGTAGTTTGCGATCGGTCTGCAAGAATTCCAATCAACACCCCAATAACAGGTCTAATAAACAATAGAAATGTACCTACCTGTGCAGATTTAACTTGGTCGTACAACATGACGTCCTGGGCATAAAGTGAAAATACATCCGTTATTTTATAACCTACATAGGCACAAAGAATAATCACCATCAACAATCCTACTGAGGGCAATTTTAGCACCTCCCTTATCTGAGAAACGGTGATTTTATCCAGAATAATGGCTTGTTCTATATTCTTGTCTAAACGCATAAAAAACCACACCAAAAAACCGACCAAGACCACAATTTCTGAAGAAACCAGAATTACATACTGGAAAGCTGCCCTACTTTCTGTTACTGTTGCCTCGGCAATTTCCGAAGTGATGAAGATGGAAAAAATAAGTACGCCCATAGCACCAAATAACGCACCTACCAAGCCACGGCCTCCATCCAAAAACCCAAAGGCCTTACCTTGGGAACTCGTTCCGCCCCAAACCCTAGTTGCTTTTATCATGGCAGCCCAGAATAAGAAAATAGTGGTAAACCCCCAATAACCATAAAGAATTTTCAATACCAAATAACTTGGAAAAGTAGCGTATACTAATCCGCCTAGCGCCGTCATCCAAAGCGCAACCGCGATTAATTTTCTCGGGGGAAACTTATCCGCCATAGGACCTCCGAAAAGATAGGATACCAAAGCCACAATACCATAGACAGAAAAACAGAGGCCAAGCTGTACATTGTCCAACCCAAATACCTCTAGCACTGTGGGCCTAAAAACACGGGAAAGGACAAAAGGGAGGATAAAGACGCTCTCCCCGGCTAAAATGAGTAAAAAAAGGTAATACCAGGGTGCTTTTTGCTGTTGGCTCATGCTTGTTTTATGGGAATCCAGATTTCTTCTTCGGAGTTGGGGTCGTTGTTTCTATACTTTGTGCCCAATACCTCAAAATGTGGACGGTCATCCAATTCATATTCAGAATTGGGTAACCATTCGTTATAAATATATTGAAAAATAGTGGGGTCCGTACTGGAACCTTTATAATCAAATACGGCATACAAACCTGTTTTTAAGATAAAAACTTCCATATCCTCAGGGATGCTTTCAAAATTCGTCACCTCAACAGTTGCCCATTTTTGAAATAGGCGTTCTGGATTAAATTTCAGATGATAATCTGTTGGGAAAACCTGCATAGAAAAAAAATTAACTCCTACCCTATTTTCTATTTCGTTTCTTCGGGGCATGAAACCACTCCAGAGTGCTCCGGTACGATTTTTCGCTAGACTCATGGTCACATACTGACCAACAAGCTTTTTTTCCTCCAATTGAGTTATTATTGGTTTTATCATCTAAGCCTCCAAGTCTATTTGAAACAAACAGACCGGTGCGTTTTGGTAGTGGTCCGGAAGCGAGTCTGTATTTTTTAAATTGAATATACCTAGAAAGTCAAATCCCGCATTGGTGTAGTGTTCTATAAGTTTAGTGTTATTCCCAAGGGTGTCCAAGCGCACAAACCGTTTATGGTTTTCTTTGGCATACTCCTTTGCCCATTTTACAATCGTTCCAACAAAATTTTGACCTCTAAATTTTGGATTAGTAGCAATACGATGGATATAAATGGCGGAATCTGTATTGCGCTCTTCCCAAATTTGTTCGTCGGTAAGAGTAATAGCCCACACGCAGGCAAGGGTTTCATTAATGAGTATTTTAAACTGGCGTTCCTCGGCTAGTTCTGTTTCCACCAATTCTCTTTTAAATTTGGGCCAAACCACTACTGTTTTCTTCGCTTTTTGATACTCCGAAGCTATTCCGTACAAGCGGAAAATTTCGGTGATATCGTCTGGAGTGCACTTGGTTATCTTCATGTATTTATTTCTAATCACCTGTTAATTAAAATTTAACCCATCAAAAGAAAAAACTATTTACCGGACTCGTAAGATTTTCTCCATCTTACGTCCTTTAGCAAGTTCATCCACTAACTTATCCAAATAACGTACCTTTTTAGTTAAGGAGGTTTCAATTTCCTCTACACGATAGCCACAAATAACACCTGTAATCATATATGCATTAGGATGTAAAGTAGCATCCTTAAAAAATGATTCAAAAGTAACTTTACTCGCTATTAGCGATTTCAATTTTTTATAGTCATAGCCTGTTAACCAAGCGATGACTTGATGTAACTCTTCTTTTGTTCTGCCTTTCTTCTCTACTTTTGCAACATAATGTGGATATACCGAAGCAAATATCATTTTTGCAATACGCTCATCATGGTGACTAGTATCCTTCATAATTTCATAGTTTTGGTTACATCTTAAATAGTTATATCACTGACGACAAAATCAAACTCTCTCCAGACCATATCAATTTTTCAAAATCCTATACTTAAAATTATTCCTTTATTTTCCTTGTGGTGTCCCAATGACTAACCAAGGAACTCAATACGTAAAAAACAATAATAAAGGGCACTGCCAAAAACTGCATGGTAATCAAAAGCACCAAGGAAATAATCAAGAAAATATAACGCAAGGCATTATCCTTAAAACTCCAATTTTTGAATTTTAAAGCAAATAAGGGTAGGCTGCAATTCAATAAAAAAGCACTCACCAAAGTTAAGCCTATCAAAAACCATTGGTTCAAAATAATATCACTAAGCACATTACTGGGATGGTAAAATAATATCAATGGTAGTGAAAGAATTAAGAGCGCATTTGCCGGCGTGGGCAAACCAATAAAAGAGGATACCTGATTCTCGTCCAAATTAAACTTTGCCAAGCGATAGGCAGATGCCATGGTAATAATAAATCCTGCAAAGGGCCACAGCGAACTCAATTGAAAATCTCCTAGATAGGTCATGCTATTTAAAATATCATTGTCCCAACCTCCCATTTGAGCAAGACCTATCAACTGAAACATTACAATTCCGGGTACCAGACCACTTGTAATCATATCCGCCAGGGAATCCAGTTGCAACCCTAAATCACTTTTAACATCTAAAACACGGGCGGCAAGACCATCAAAAAAATCAAAGAATATACCAAGGGCCACGAAAAATGCCGCCAATTCCAAATGATTCAATACGGCAAAGACAGTCGCAACACAACCACAAAAAACATTAAGAAGTGTAATAAAATTAGGAACGTGTTGTCGCATGGCCGGTTATTTTTAATAACATTAATAATACTAGCCTAAAAATAATACAATTCATCTGGTTATCCGTTTTTAATTCTTGAGGCCATTAAAACTTAGATATCGTACGGTAATAATAAAAATCTGGTATCGGTTAAATCTCTTATTATTCGCATCTTTGCCTTAGGATATTGTGCTTGTAATTATGATCAAAAAAATTCCATTCCTGCTTCTACTGCTTTTACAAGGTGTTTTGGGATTTTCCCAAGGCTCGGAGCTGTCCCCACTTTCTAAACTGAGCTTGCTTACCGTGGGTACAGGAGAAGATTTGGCCTCAAAATTTGGGCATAGTGCCATTCGCATACAAGACCCAAGTCTAGGCATAGACGAAGTGTACGGCTATGGTACTTACAATTTTGAGGACCCAAATTTCTATCTGAATTTTGTACGCGGTAAGTTAGACTACACCATTACGCGTTATCCCTACAGCTATTTTGAACGCAGTTACGTTGCCGAAAAACGTTGGATAAAAGAGCAAGTACTGGATGTTAACATGGAACAAAAAAAAGAAATTATCGCCTTTCTAGAAACCAATCTGCTTCCGCAGAACCGATTTTATAAGTATGATTTTCTATTTGAAAACTGCGCCACAAAAATTCCTGAGGTTTTTGAAAAGACACTAGGTTCTGGTTTGCAGTTTGATTATTCGTATTTGGAAAACCAGTTTACCTTTCGGCAATTGATCCATCAAAATCTTGAAGTGAACTCCTGGTCCAATTTTGGTATCGATTTAGCTTTGGGGTCCGTCATTGATAGAAAAGCTACCCCATACGAACATTTATTTTTGCCTATATATGTGTATCAACAAATGAAGCATACCACTATAAATGGTAAACCAATTGTAAAAAAGGAATCTGTTTTATTAGATATACCGGCCAACACAAACACCACTTTTATCCTATGGACTCCCGTTTTTTGGTTAGCACTTTTATTGGCCCTGGTTTTGTGGATTACCTATAAGGATTACACCAAAAATACAAGGACGCGTTGGTTGGACTTATCTCTTTTTTTAGTTACAGGACTTGCAGGAGTTCTCATTTTATTTTTATGGTTTTTTACAGATCACAATGCTACCAAGGTGAACTATAATTTTCTATGGGCCTTTGCCCCTAATCTAATAATCGCTTTTTATCTATTCAAAAAAGAGTATTTAAAATGGTTTCGGGCTTATGTTATCCTTGCCCTAGGACTATTAATTTTGAGCATTGTTCTATGGATATTAAAAATTCAGATATTTTCAATATTGATGGTTTTTATTTTAATCTCGTTAGGAATAAGGTATCTTTTTTTATTAAATCACTTTAGAAAATCGGCATAGAGATTTATCACTAAAAAGGGTTGCATTTGAATTTGACACTTTAACTTACAATTTTATGAACTTACTTACCGTTGAAAATATTTCTAAATCCTATGGCGAATTGGTGCTTTTTGAAAATCTTTCTTTTGGCATCAATAAAGACCAAAAAATAGCGCTTATTGCGAAAAACGGTACGGGAAAAACCTCTATTTTAAATATCCTTTCTGGAGCCGACAGTCCAGATACCGGACAAGTGAATTACCGCAAAAGCACGCGTGTTTCCTTTTTGGACCAAGAACCTGTCATGGATTCGGAACTTACTGTGGAAGAAACAATTTTTGCATCTGATAATGAGGTACTTCAAGTTATTTCCGACTATGAAAAAGCACTGGAAAATCCCGAAGATGCAGATGCCTACCAAAAGGCCTTTGAAGCCATGGACCGCTTTGAAGCATGGGATTTTGAAACACAGTACAAACAGATTCTTTTTAAGCTTAAACTGGAGGACCTTAACGCCAAAGTTGGAAAGCTTTCCGGGGGACAAAAAAAACGATTGGCATTGGCCAACGCACTTATTAATAAACCAGATTTATTGGTTTTAGATGAACCTACCAACCATTTGGATTTAGAAATGATAGAATGGTTGGAAGAGTATTTTGCAAAAGAAAACATGACCCTCTTTATGGTGACGCACGATCGCTATTTTTTAGAACGGGTATGTAACGAAATAATAGAACTGGACAATGGTACGCTTTACCCCTACAAAGGAAATTACTCCTATTACTTAGAAAAGAAAGAGGCTCGCATTGAACAAGAATCGGTAGAACAACATAAGACGGAGCTCCTCTTTAAAAAGGAGTTGACATGGATGCGCCGCCAACCAAAGGCCAGAACTACAAAATCCAAGTCAAGAATAGACGATTTTCAAACTATTAAGGAGAAGGCAAGTCAACGTAGAAAAGACCATCAAGTACAACTGGAGTTGAATATGGAGCGTATGGGCAGTAAGATAATTGAGCTCGTAAAGGTCTCTAAATCCTTTCCTAATAAACCTATTCTGGACAAATTCGAGTATAACTTCACCAAAGGAGAACGCATAGGTATTATTGGTAAGAATGGTACGGGCAAGTCTACGTTCCTTAATATTCTTTCGGGCAAGGATCAACCAGATAGTGGAAAGGTCATTGTTGGGGAGACCATCAAATTTGGTTATTATACCCAAAAAGGAATCAAAATTAAGGAGGGTCAAAAAGTAATTGATGTTATCCGTGAATTTGGAGACTACATTCCGTTAATGAAAGGGAAGCAAATATCTGCGCAGCAGCTTTTGGAACGTTTTCTTTTTGATCGTAAAAAACAGTATGACTTTGTTGATAAGCTAAGTGGTGGGGAGCGCAAACGTTTATACCTATGCACCGTTTTAATTCAGAATCCTAATTTCTTGATTCTAGATGAGCCTACCAACGACCTGGATATTGTTACCCTAAATGTATTGGAAAGTTTTCTGTTAGATTTTCAGGGTTGTCTTTTGGTAGTATCCCACGATCGCTACTTTATGGACAAAATTGTAGATCACCTTTTTGTTTTTAGAGGTGATGCCGTAATCGAGGATTTTCCTGGAAACTATTCCGATTATAGAGCTTATGAAGATAGTAAGGTTGCAGAGCGGCGAGAGCAAAAAGCGCAGGTAGAAATTCCTAAGAACGATTGGAAAAAAGTGGATGAGGCTCCCAAGTTATCATACCTAGAACAAAAAGAATACAAACAATTGGAACGTGAAATCCAAAAACTAGAAAGCAAAAAGGTTGAACTTCAAAGTAAATTTACTGATACTACCATGTCAGGCGAGGAAATTGCCGATTTATCCATTGAATTGGGTGACCTGTCCAACACTATTGATGAAAAAACCGAGCGATGGTTTGAACTTTCCGCTCAAATAGAAGGGTAAAATGAATTTACAAATCTTTTTAGTATCCGAATTTACCGTTTATCTACACCTTTTTTCGGTAAGGTGTTTTAGGGGTATATGTCGATAATCGAGCGAATTCTGCACTTTATCCGAACTTATGTCAGATACCGAGTAATAAGGGTTATTCGGCGAACGGCCACCCTCCAGAATACACTTGCACCCGTTATAATAGTGTAACAAACGCAAGTCATGAAAACAATAGCAACCATCTTCTTTATCTTCTTCATCGGAACTGCAGCTCAAGCTCAGAACAACACCGCTGATGTTAAAGTTGAGACTGTTGAAATGACCATCGTTACTGAAACTGCTTACGAGCTGAACTTGGAAACAACAACAGAGGTTGCTAGATTGTACAAGTTCAAGAATGCTAGAATAACAAAAGAGCTTTCTTTCTACACAAAGAGAAACGCTGCTAAAATGGCTTAAGCCAACAATATTATCCCCTCGGGTGGACCCTGCCTGCCGTAAGGCAGGTTTAGGGCTATCCATTTTAAACTTTCATTTTACGCAGTAACACCTAATAAAATAGAGAAACCTATCGGATTTTCGAATAATTTATAAATTAAGATTGTCCATTTCTTACCTCCAACGAGGGACGAGAGAAAGGCAGAACTTTAGGAGTGCCCTCTAAAATCATGTTTCTATAAATAATACTGAACGATATGAGTACATTTGGCCAAAATCGAATTCCAACGTGTATCGTTTTATCAGTTATCTAAAATTTCTTTTCTCTGCAACGAACCAACATGGGGTGCATTCGCCTTTTGTTTATGATTTTGTTACAAATTGTTTGTATCAAAAAACAGAGAGAAAACTTCCTGTTACAGAAGAGGTGCTACTAAAAAGTATTGCCTATTTTAATTACAAAAACATTGGCTTAGTCAATGACTCTATTGTCTTTAAAAATCAGATACGTACGTTAAGTAAAGGAATTTCTTTTACGGAGATGCCTTTTGACCTTATTTACGCCGATGAAGACAGTGCTCACTTTAAGCAAGTATCCAAAAATCAAATTCATAATGATAGTATGTTACTGATTAAAGGGATATACAGACCTAGGAAAGATTCCGAAAATTGGAAAGAAATTAAGAGGATGCCTCAGGTGCGGGTAACCATAGACCTATTTTATTGTGGTATTGTTTTTTTCAGAAAAGAACAAGCCAAAGAACATTTTAGGATACGGATATAAACCGCTAATTTTATAAGATAACCTATTAGGTCATGAACAACAATACTATTTATATCATTTTGGCTGTCGTATTCGCCATTTATCTGGTCATCACCCTAACCAACCGAAGAAAATCGAAGGACAGAAAATCACGGAAGTTTATGGAAGATTATCAACGTAAGGATAAAAAGAAGTAGATAGTTTGCAAGATTATTTTTTGCTAAACTACTAAACATTTAAACTCATAAACTTTTTGAACTTAAAAAATGAAAATATACACTAAAACCGGGGATAACGGGACTACAGCACTTTTTGGAGGTACCCGGGTTCCCAAACACCATATACGCATAGAAAGTTATGGTACCGTAGATGAACTGAACTCGTGGTTGGGACTTATACGGGATCAACAAATTTCCAAAATCAGTGCTAATGAATTAATGCAAATTCAGGATAAACTGTTTACACTTGGTGCCATTTTAGCAACTGATCCAGAAAAAGCTATACTTAAAAATGGTAAGGAACGACTAAATATTCCTAGAATAAACCATGTGGACATTAAGTTTCTTGAGAACGCTATTGATGTTATGGATGCTGAATTACCTCAAATGACGCATTTTATTCTTCCAGGTGGGCACACCACCGTGTCATACTGTCATATTGCCCGAACGGTCTGTAGACGAGCCGAACGCATGGCAACTTTGCTTTATGAAAATGAGCCTTTTGATGATTCAGTTTTATCTTATCTAAACAGGCTCTCCGACTATCTCTTCGTATTGGCACGAAAATTGTCTAAAGAATTACAAGCAGATGAAATTAAGTGGATACCCGAAAAAAAGGGCTAATAAATCTATAAATTATCCGTTATCAACTTAGTAATGCAAAAAATGTGTTGATAACTACAGCGAAATAATCACTAATTATCTTGCCTGTTTGCATTTAAAAATTATTTTTGCAAAAATTTAAAATTATACTATTACCATGTATTGGACTTTAGAATTAGCATCTTATCTAAGTGATGCACCTTGGCCGGCAAGTAAAGATGAGTTAATTGACTACTCCATAAGAACCGGTGCGCCTTTAGAGGTTGTAGAAAATTTACAATCAATGGAGGAAGAAGGAGGCGAAATTTATGAATCTATAGAAGAGATTTGGCCAGACTATCCAACGGAAGAAGACTACCTCTGGAACGAGGACGAATATTAATATTAGATATCACAATAACTACTTAAAAGTCTCCTTGGAGGCTTTTTTTTTATGTAATTTTGGCAGTCAATTGGTGAATTTAGTACGAAAACCAAGACTGGAATACCTTTTGTTCAAAAGAGTTGTTGGTTGTACTGACTGACCTTATATAATTTATTGAAAATTAATACAGGAAGTGATTTCTTAGATTTTCAATAGTAATAGAAATAGACCTATGAGTTTTATAAATTCCGTCCTAAAGGCCTTCGTCGGCGATAAATCCAAAAAAGATGTTAAGCAACTTCAGCCTTTGGTAGACCAGATAAAATCCTTTGAAGCGGACCTAGAGAAATTAAGCCACGATGAGATTCGACAGAAAACCATCGATTTTAAGCAAACGATTCAGGATTCTTATAAAGATATTACCGAACAAATAGCCACCTTTGAAAAAGAAGTAGAGGAATCTACTGATATTGATAAGAACGAGGATATCTATACCGAGATAGACAAGTTAAAGGAGGAAGCCTATAAAATATCCGAAGAAACCCTTAACACCATCTTACCAGAAGCATTTGCGGTAGTAAAAGAGACTGCTAAACGTTTTGTCAATAATGAAACCATTACCGTTACCGCTTCAGAATATGATAGAAAACTTTCCGGCGATAAAGATTATGTGACCCTTGATGGCGATAAGGCCTTATGGAAAAACTCATGGGATGCCGCTGGTAAGGAAGTAACTTGGGATATGGTACATTATGACGTGCAATTAATAGGAGGTATTGCGCTTCACCAAGGTAAGATTGCAGAGATGCAGACGGGTGAGGGAAAAACGTTGGTCGCAACTTTGCCGTTGTATCTAAATGCTTTGACGGGCAATGGTGCCCATTTAGTAACGGTTAACGATTACCTGGCAAAAAGAGATAGCGCTTGGATGGCACCTATTTTTGAATTTCACGGTCTTTCGGTGGATTGTATAGATCACCACAGACCTAATTCGGATGGGCGGCGAGCTGCCTATCATGCTGATATTACTTATGGTACCAATAACGAATTTGGCTTTGATTACCTAAGGGACAATATGGCGCATACGCCTAAAGATTTGGTACAACGCCCCCATAATTATGCTATTGTAGATGAGGTGGATTCCGTTTTGGTGGATGATGCCCGTACACCGTTGATTATCTCCGGTCCTGTTCCCGAAGGTGACAGACACGAATTTAATGAGCTAAAACCTAAGGTTAACGAGATAGTCCAAAAACAACGACAGCATCTGACCGGAATTTTAGCGGAAGCAAAAAAACTAATAGCTGAAGGTGACACTAAAGAAGGCGGTTTCCTTTTGCTACGGGTCTTCAGAGGATTGCCTAAGAATAAGGCATTGATAAAATTCCTAAGTGAAGAAGGGGTAAAACAACTACTTCAAAAAACTGAGAATTTCTACATGCAGGATAATAATCGTGAAATGCCAAAAGTTGACGAGGATTTGTTATTCGTAATAGATGAAAAGAACAACCAGATAGAATTAACCGATAAAGGTGTTGATTATATATCAGGCGAACATAACAGGGATTTCTTTGTAATGCCGGATATTGGTGGTGAAATAGCCAAAATTGAACAACAGGACCTCGAGATTGAAAAGGAAGCGGAACTCAAAGAAGAATTGTTTAGGGATTTCACGGTTAAGAGTGAGCGTATCCATACTATGAGTCAACTACTTAAGGCATATACACTTTTTGAAAAGGATGTGGAATATGTGGTAATGGAGAACAAGGTTATGATTGTGGACGAGCAAACAGGTCGTATCATGGACGGGCGTCGTTATTCTGACGGCCTACACCAAGCCATAGAAGCCAAAGAGAATGTAAAGATTGAGGCTTTGACCCAAACCTTTGCCACGGTTACTTTGCAGAACTATTTTAGAATGTATAGCAAACTCGCCGGTATGACGGGTACTGCCGTTACAGAGGCTGGAGAGTTTTGGGAAATCTATAAGTTGGACGTAATGGAAATTCCTACTAACAGACCTATTGCACGTGATGATAGAAACGATTTAATATACAAGACTAAAAGGGAGAAATATAATGCCATTATCGATGAGGTTACAAAACTAAGTCAGTCGGGCAGACCAGTTCTTATCGGTACCACTTCGGTAGAGATTTCAGAACTACTCTCAAAACTTTTGAGTGTACGCAAAGTACCTCATAATGTATTGAACGCCAAGCTTCACAAAAAAGAAGCGGATGTAGTAGCGGAAGCTGGTAATGCGGGCGTAGTGACTATTGCAACAAACATGGCCGGTCGTGGTACGGATATCAAATTATCCAATGAGGTGAAAAAATCTGGAGGATTGGCCATCGTTGGTACGGAACGCCATGATTCCCGTCGTGTGGACAGGCAGTTAAGAGGTCGTTCAGGACGTCAAGGAGATCCAGGAAGTTCGCAATTCTATGTTTCCCTAGAAGATAACTTGATGCGTTTGTTCGGTTCTGACCGTGTAGCCAAGATGATGGATAAGATGGGCTTGGAAGAAGGAGAGGTTATACAACACAGTATGATGACCAAATCTATAGAACGTGCCCAGAAAAAAGTAGAAGAGAACAACTTTGGGGTACGTAAACGTCTGTTGGAGTATGATGATGTAATGAACGCCCAGCGGGAGGTTGTCTACAAAAGACGAAGGCATGCCCTGCAAGGAGAACGTTTAAAAGTGGATATTGCCAATATGGTCTATGATACTTGTGAAGTCATCGTTGAGGGCAATAAAGGAGCCAATGATTATAAGAACTTTGAGTTTGAATTAATTAAGTACTTCTCCATGACCTCTCCTGTTTCCGAAGATGAATTTGGAAAATTAAGTGCACAGGAAATCACTGGAAAAGTTTACAAGGCAGGATATGACCACTACAAGGAAAAAATGGAGCGGAATGCAGAAATTGCTTTCCCTGTAATTAAACAAGTTTACGAGGACAACTCCAATAAGTTTGAGCGTATCGTAGTACCGTTTACAGATGGAATTAAAAGCCTGAACGTGGTAACCAATTTGCAAGAGGCCTATGATAGTAATGGTAAGCAATTGGTAACGGATTTTGAAAAGAATATCTCCCTTGCCATTATAGATGACTCTTGGAAAACCCATTTACGTAAAATGGATGAACTAAAACAGTCCGTACAATTGGCAGTGCACGAACAAAAAGACCCTTTACTTATTTATAAGTTCGAAGCTTTTGAATTGTTCAAAGGCATGATAGAGAAGGTAAATAAGGAAATTGTATCCTTTTTGTTCAAAGGAGAACTACCTTCTGGAAACTCAAATAAAATTCAAGAAGCACGGAATGTACAGCGTAAAAAGGACAACATACAAACATCTAAAGAGGAAATACCAAATAGCGATGAGCTTGCCGCAAGAAATAGAGCGGCAGGGCAAACGCAAGGGCAACGTCCAGCGGTAACAGAAACGATTATTAGGGAACAACCTAAAATTGGTAGAAATGAGCGTGTGACTATCAAAAATGTACTGTCCGGTGAAAGCAAAACGATTAAATACAAACAAGCAGAACCGTTGATTGCTAAAGGCGAGTGGGTATTAACTCAAGACTAAAATTGCATTCAAGGAAAGTTAAAAGAGGTATTCTTATAATAGGAGTGCCTCTTTTTTATGCTTCAATTTTATCTTCATACTAAAAAACCCCTGATAGCCTATTCTGTTGTTTTATCGCTCTTAGTGAAATTTAGCTATCTTTATGAAGCAACTAAACTTCACTCGCATGACCAGCTCGAGAAGAAAATTTCTTTATTCCATAAGTATGCTTTCCGCCAGTGCCTCACTACCGCTACACGCATTTAGCTTCAAAAAAACAGAGAAACTAAAAGTTGCGCTAGTAGGAACTGGAATCCGCGGCATTACTTTTTGGGGCAAACGTCTGGTGGACGAGTATTCAGAAATCTTACAGTTTGTCGGCCTATGCGATATCAACCCTAGCAGACTGGAATACGGCAAAAAATATATTGGAGCGGATTGTCCAATCTATACGGATTTTGAGAAAATGATTTTGGAAAGTAAACCTGACTTGGTCATTGTGACCACAAAGGATTCTACGCACCATCAATATATTATTGAAGGTCTTGGAATGGGATGCGATGTACTTACCGAAAAACCATTGACGACGGATGAAACAAAATGTCAAGCCATTCTAGATGCAGAAAAAAAATCAATTAAGAATTTAATTGTAGGGTTTAATTATCGTTGGAGTCCCTATGCTACTAAAATAAAGGAATTACTTTCTAAAAATTCTATCGGAAAACTAGTATCCGTAGATTTTAATTGGTATTTGAATACCTATCACGGAGCTTCCTACTTTAGAAGGTGGCATGGGGAAATGGAAAGTAGTGGTTCCTTATGGGTACATAAGGCCACGCATCACTTTGATTTGTTAAACTGGTGGATCAATTCTGAACCTAATGAGGTATTTGCTTACGGAGACCTAGAATTTTATGGAAAAAACGGGCCTCAAACAGGTGAAAATTGCAGGAAATGTAAGCACAAAACAAATTGTGAATTTTATTGGGATATTACCAAAGATAAATTTTCAAAGGAAC
>JBARUM010000369.1:0-3735 GCA_049645725.1 Maribacter sp. | reverse complement strand
ATAAACTTTATAACTCTTATTTAAAAGAAGTTCCGCTAAATATGCGGCGTCTTGACCTGTAATTCCGGTGATAATGGCTTTTTTCATATGTTCACTGCTTTTTTTTCCAATTCCTATAAAGCTCATCTACAGTTTCTTTAAACTCTTTTTCAAATCGTTCTATACTAAATTTTTGAGCATTTTCCCTAATCTTATCTTTGTCGAAAATAGCACTGTTTTTTTCAAAATATTCTACTGCGTTCAAAAGAGATGCAACGTTTTGCTGTTCAAAGAAAATACCTGTTTTAGTTTTGCCTATTATTTCATTGTTTGGAAACTGCCCGTTTACAGTTTCTAAAATACCCCCTTTCCCAAAAGCTATAACCGGAACCCCGGCTGCTTGAGCTTCAATTGGGGCAATGCCAAAATCCTCTTCGGCTGCAAATATAAATGCTTTGGCCTTTTTAATTAAGTTAAGCACCTTATTCTTTTCAAGAAAACCAAGTAACTCTATATTTTTAGTCGCCAATTGTTTTATTTTTTCATAATCAGGTCCATTCCCTATAACAATTAATTTTTTGTCGGTCTTGGCAAATGACTCAACGATTAAGTCAATTTTTTTATACGGCACCATTCTAGAACAGGTGATATAATAATCGCCTGTTTCTTCAGATATGGTAAAAGATTTGGTATCTACCGGGGGATATATTACTATGGAATCTTTATTATAGATTTTTTTAATACGCTCAGCCACATATTTAGAAATGGCAATATAATGATTTGGCCTATTTGCTGTGGCATAATCCCATAATCTCAATTTATGTAAAAAATATTTCGCCAGCATGCCCTTAAAACCTGTTTCTAAACCAGATTCCCTTAAATACTGATGATAAAGGTCCCAAGCATACCTTACCGGTGAATAAACATATGAGATATGGAGTTGGTCAGGCCTTGTTAAAACACCTTTAGCTACCGAAGATGAAGATGATATTACCATTTCATATTGGCTAAGGTCAAATTGTTCTATAGCCAATGGAAATAGCGGCAAGTAATTTCTATATTTTTTTTTTCCGAAAGGTAAGTTTTGAATAAATGAATTTGTAGTGTATTTACCTTTTAAAATGATTTCTCTGTTTTCATTGGATAAATCGTCTACTAACGAAAAATGCTCAAAGTCGTTCCATATATTGGTAAAGCTTTCTACGCACCGCTCTGCACCACCATAAACTGTATACCAATCATGTATCAATGCTTTTTTCATGTGCTTAATTTTGCAATAATAAGTTCCAATTTTTTACTTGAAGTTTCCCAATCAAATCTTTTTAGGTTTTTAAACCCCAAACTCTGTAAATTCTCCCTTTCTTCTTGATTTTTAACCAGGCAATCTAGCGCATTCCTGATTGAATCTATCGATAATGGGTCACAATACCGCACTGAATTTTGATAAACCTCAGGTAAACTGGTACTATTTGATACGATGCAACTACAACCACATGCCTGTGCCTCTAAAGGAGGTATGCCAAAGCCTTCAAACAAAGAGCCATATATAAAAATTGAGGCTTTATTATACAGTTGCACTAAAGCTTCGTCGGACAAATAACCTGTGAATTCAATTTCAGATGTAATCGATTCCACTTCTATATTACTCTTTGCAAAACTGTTATTACTCTTACCTACAATTACCAATTTAAAATCAGATTCTATCCCTTTAAAAGCTTTTATAATCCTTGTTAAATTTTTTCTGGGATCTATTGATGAAACGGTCAAAATTATCTTTTCCCTATTTAACTGTAAGTTTTTAAATTTCTTCGAAGGAGCCGCATAGATGACGTCGATATTATTCTTATCGACTCCGTACGTTTTATGAATATCGAACTTTACATACTCACTGTCTGTAATAATATGTTTCGCATTACTAACACTTATTGGAACCAAAAAATTATAGGTTTTACGAAATGCGAACGAAAACCATTCGGGGTGATGATAGAAAGCAAGATCATAAAGCGCCAGAACCTTGTTTTTATAGGCAATAGGCCCAATACCTACTAAATTTATCAATAAAGGGTTTCCCTTTTTTTTCAAAAATAACGGCAATTCAATTTGTTCCCAAAGATTGTTACTAAGACTGCCTATTTCTATAACTTTTCTGTTTTTTTCTAAATAATTGATTTTTTTACCTTTTGGGCAAACGAAAACAACATCGTTATCGGCTATCACATTGGGCAAATGCCTACATATTTCCAATGCGAAACGCTGTACACCAGTAATAGTTTGAGTTAAAAATCTAGCATTGATAACAATCATTCCTTTAAATGGTTTGAAAAATAGAAAAAGGAATTGAAGATGCTAAAAATCATTATTCCTGTATTTCTATTTAATATATTTTCTGACAATGAGCAAAGTGCCATGAAAATTAGAAAAGACAAATATAAATGTTGCTTGCGAAATAGCGCTTTTCTTACAAATAAAAAATATACCGCTAAGAATATAAAAAGGCCGGCAAAACCATAACTTATCCAATAAAAGAGTAGTTGACTATGACTATTGAAAATTCCTTTGTCAAATGCCGTTGTATTAAAATTGTTCCGATAGCATTCATTTAGACTTATTTGCACATCCCCGGGCCCCAAGCCTAAGATAGGCTCTTTGAACCCGAGTTTATAACTGCAGGTATATATTGCCGTTCTAAGGTTTACCGAATTAAAGTAGTCGCCCTGTGGATATAGATGCTTAGTTGAAATGAACTGAGCCATACGATTTTTAAGGGGCGAAAAAAGGACGATTAAAACGGTAAATAAAACGAAACCTCCAATGGCAAACGCCTTATATTGTAAATGCCACTTTTTAAATAATATAATTCCAATAAATACAATGATAAGCGCTATTAAAGGACCTCTACTACCCAAAAGAACCATTGTTGCCAATAGTACTATGGCGATAGTGGCCTTCAACCATATTTTTTTGAAACGAATATAAAAAAGAAACAATAGAGCCGTACTCATTAATAAGGCAAGGTATATTGCATGTTCATTGAAAAAAGGTATTTTATCAACACCTTCCCTTGTATAATCTTCGAAAGATTTATAGACGATAATATGACTATCAAGAACATACCATGCCAAAATATGGCCCAAAACAATAATCGCTAATACAAAAGCGCTTATAACGTAAACTTTTATAAATTTCTTAAACTGTTGCTTTTTGTTTATCGGTTTTCCTAAGAATACAACTAAGGGGATTACCAAAAAAGGCAGCGATCTTTCAACAAATGACCAACCTGTCTTTAGGTCTTGGGTCCAAATCAAGGATATGGCTGCTGTCAACAAGGGTAGCGACAAGCAACATATATCTAAAATAAGTGTCTTTACCTGCACTATGCCGGTTTCTTTTTTCTCAATAAAAGAGATTATACCGGAAATAGCAAAAAGGGCCAATGCAATATTGGTTAGGGCCATATTCAGCAAAGGCAATAATGCTAAGGCATAAATCAGGTTTCGTTTAATAAATAACACAATCAACCGTATGATTATTTAAGGGCTATGCTTTGATTATAATGGCTGGCATAAGGTATGCTTAAAAACACCCATAAAAATAGCATAATAAAGGAAGGAAATGCATTTAAGGAAATATATAGTGCCAATAGGCCAGCGGTAATCGGCAAACTTTTATTTTTAATGGAAAGCCTAAGAGTATTTAATAAAAATGAACAAAACAGGATAAACCCGATAACACCATATTCTGCCCATACCTCTAAGT
>JBARUM010000368.1:0-2753 GCA_049645725.1 Maribacter sp. | reverse complement strand
TAGCTAAGCGCCTATTTGACAATTCACGTGACTTTTCCAGATAATCGCCAAAAACTTCATTTTGTGGCGTTCCATTAACCTCAGCATAGCCAAGGCTATCTTTTTGTGCACTAAAGTCAATTTTCCCATTTTCTAAAATGACAGCGGTATAGCCCGGTATTTTGTCAACGAATATGTAATGCAGTTCAGGTGCGTTGGCAATGCCTTTAAATTGGAATGTACCTTCTTTTAATACTGCAGTATCTACCTCTATGGGTTGATTTTCATCACTAATTTTCTTTAGGAAAACGCTGGTTCCCTCGTCGAACTCCCCGCGCATCGTCCCGTTGATGGTAAATCCGTCTGGCTCTTGGTTACAGCTAAACATTAGTATAGCAATTCCAATGAGCAGTAAACTATTTTTCATAAATTTTGATTTAAATCAGCGCAAATGTACTTATATATTAGGATATAAAAAAGACCCTTACAATGAGTAAGGGTCTTTAATTATTGTACGATTTTATTTCTAGAACTGATAGCGAACTCCCAATCCAATGTCAAAATCAAAATTATCCGAAAAGCCGTCATAGCCAACTACACCAACCTCAGGTCTAAAATCCAAGGATAGTAATAAAGGAATTCCAAAGTTGTATTCGATACCAATGTCCCCAGCGGCAAAAATAAATACACCGCCATCTTCATTCGTATTGGGACGTGGTCCAAAATCTACGCTGCCAACACCACCACCTACGCCATAATACCAATTAAAACTACCTTCTATAGGTCTTACCCATTGATAGAGTCCTGCTAGTTTAAAGGCATTAAAGTTTCGACTATCCCTCCAGCCTAGGTCAAATTCCACTCTATTATAGCGCCCTATGGATTTCTGGTAGGAAATCTCAGCTCCAAAGCCATCACTATCACCTAATCTAAGGCCTAAGGCATGATCAGAAATTTCTTGAGCACCCATTGGAAGAGATGCGAATAACAGAATTATTGAAAAAATATTTAAAATTTTCATATGTTAACATTTTATATGCGAAGTTAAAAATTAGCTTTTATAACATTGTGCTCAATCAATAAAACTTAATTTAGTACCCAAAATTGTGTGAAGTTGAACAATAAATTATTTACCCAATTAGCCGATGAGTTGGAAGGTGGTTTCTTAGACGATAGCCTTACAAAAGTTCTATATGCTACTGATGCTTCAGTTTACCGTAAAACCCCAATGGCCGTTGCATTTCCGAAAACGAAAGAGGACATAAAAAAACTGATTCGTTTTGCAAATGCTAATAAAATAGGTCTTGTTCCAAGAACTGCAGGTACCTCTTTAGCAGGGCAATGTGTTGGAGAAGGTATTGTGGTAGATGTTTCCAAACACTTCACGGAAATAGTTTATTTGGATAAGGATAAAAAACAAGTTACTGTGCAACCTGGGGTAATCCGGGATGAGTTGAATCAGTTTCTAAAACCACACGGGTTATTTTTTGGCCCCAATACTTCTACTTCCAACAGATGTATGATAGGAGGGATGGTCGGAAATAATTCATCAGGTACGACATCAATTCAATATGGTGTTACCCGGGACAAGGTGGTATCTCTTAAAACGATACTCTCTGATGGTAGTGAATCGGAATTTGGAACATTGAAATTAGAGGATTTAAATTCAAAAATCACTCAAGATTCATTTGAAGCATCAATTTATAAAAATATATATAATGAACTAGCAAATAAAGAAATACGCAGAGAAATAGTTGATAATTTTCCAAAACCTGAAATTCATCGTCGCAACACGGGTTATGCCGTTGACGAACTTTTGAAATATGAGGTTTTTGGCGGTCCGGAACAAGGGATAAATCTCTGTAAGCTGTTGTCTGGAAGTGAAGGCACATTAGCGTTTACTACTGAAATCACCTTGCAATTAGACGACCTTCCACCCGCCTTATCCGCCATGGTGGTTACTCATTATAGAACTTTGGAGGATTGTCTTTTGGATGTGGCTCCGTTAATGAAACATCCTTTGCAGTTATGCGAAATGATGGATAAGGTTATTTTGGATTGTACAAAAAACAATAGGGCGCAGTTGGCCAATCGTTTTTTTGTGGAAGGAGATCCAGCTGCGCTATTGATGCTACAAATAAGTGCACATACCGAGGAGGGATTAAAACAGGCTATTTCCGACTTATCCAAGACTATAGAAAAATCGGGCTTAAGTTATTCCAATCCAGTGCTTTTTGGTGATGATATCAGAAAGGCGATCGAGTTGCGTAAAGCAGGCCTTGGACTGTTAGGAAATATAGTTGGGGATATGAAAGCGGTTGCATGTATCGAGGATACCGCCGTAGCCTTAGAGGACTTAAAAGATTTTATCGGGGAGTTTGCACAGATCATGAAAGGCTATGACCAAAAGGCGGTCTATTATGCTCATGCAGGCGCCGGGGAGTTGCACCTACGTCCTATACTTAATCTTAAAAAATCCAAGGATGTTAAGCTATTTCGCTCTATTACCACAGATGTAGCAAAGCTTACTAAAAAGTACAAAGGCTCTTTTAGTGGTGAACATGGCGATGGTATAGTGCGGGCGGAGTTTATTTCGTTGATGATTGGTGATAAGAATTACGAGCTTCTAAGACGTGTAAAATCATATTTTGACCCCAATAATATCTTTAATCCGGGTAAAATCGTGGATGCCTATCCGATGGATGAATCCTTTCGGTATGAAGTTGACCGCTCAGAACCAGAAATCAACACTTTAATGGACTTTTCGGATAGCC
>JBARUM010000367.1:0-2522 GCA_049645725.1 Maribacter sp. | reverse complement strand
ATTCTACCGCCCCTCTTTTCGGGTATTGGTCTAAATTTTTCTCCCAGGAATACGAGTCTATAGTCGCCCCCTAGGTGTTCTGAGATCCACGTATTTGCCTTGGGACCAAAAGGAATTCCAAAAATCTCATTTCTAAACAATCTGATCGGAATAGGGCTTCTTTTTCTCGGAAGAGAGAACGTAACGAGGATCGATGGACTTGCCACTACTAGATAATTTTCCTTCAGTTCGGAACCCAGGAGCACAAGCTTTGGATGTTCCCTGCCCGTGACCACGCGACCTTTGGAATCGATTATCGCGACCCTTCGATCATTATCGAATCCGTATTTTTGAACCGGGACCATTTCGACCGGTTGCCCTTTTGTTGATTTAAGGGAATAAATATAGAGTTGTTCGATTTTGATGTTTCGTTTCATGGGTTTGATATTGGTTTAGAACGTTTTTCGGAAAACTCCTTAAAAATCCGATTTCAAAGGAACCGTTCGACCCTTTAAAGGCCGAATCTTCGCTCATCGCTACGGAATGCCGTTTTTCAAGAGCCGCGGAAGGGTACAACAGCGCAAATATCATGTCGCGCTCCGCAATACCGTGCACGTCGGTCAATGCCCAGATTATGCTTTCTCCTTTGTCCAAGCCCCTTTTATTTAATTACGTAGACCTGTTACCGATACGATACATCGAAGCAAGTCACCATTTATAGAAAAGTTGGATACATATTGATGGCGAAGGTACACTGTTTCAATCGGTCTTCTCGATTACCGGTCAATGGAAATCGCTTCGGTCGAGATATTCCTTAAGGCAAATCCCAGAATAGACCTTGGCAAATAGCGATGGCAAGCTAAACTGATATGCATATTCCGTAATCGGACCCGTGTAAAATTCCCTCGATAAAAAGTCTTCCCCGGCCCGGAATTCCTTCAGGGATATATGGAAATATTCCTCATCATCCCATACACTGACCTCTAACCAAAGGTGTTGTACTCAACTATTATCCATAAAGAACATCGAAGGGTACGATCGAAACCGCACCCATATCCATTTGGTACACTAAAGTGCATCGTTGCACATCCAACTATGACAAATTCTCCAATTTATTTATCTCTACAAGGTCTTTCTGTATCTTGACCTTCTGTTCTACGAGACATTCCGCGATATCGACCGGAAGATTTCCCTCTTCCAAAATTTCCCCATATTCCTCTACGGCCGCTTTATCACCCTTGATCGCCTCTTCTAACATCGCCTCGTCATTATCGGCGGAAAACAATGCTTTTACGTCCATCCAGGTTCGATGAATGGTACCCGTGAAGGAACCCCCATCATCAATTTCGTCATAGGCCGTTACCATCTTGCTCTTCAACGAGGCGTTAAAATCCTTTCGCTCGGAAGATTTTCGCTGGAAGTAGGACTTCAGACCTGAGCTTTTCGCATTCTCGGCCGCCTTGGCATATCCCTTTTCGGCGTCCCTGTTCTTTTCCAGAATTTCTTCCAGTTGATCTACAATATTTTCATGTACAGTACTCATAATATTTTTTTAATTAAAATTATTTATGTGAATCTAACCTTTATATGTGTGCATTCTTATCCTGTCCGCATCGACTTTTGATCCATTTGGAATAGTGTTTGGTTCTGGACTAGGTTCACGTTCCATAGACCAATATTACTAACAAGAAAAGTACATCGTGTTTGTATACTAGAATAGTCCGCAAAGCGCAACAACTTAAATCGCTTTCGAAGTAAACCGGTCCAATTTGGACAAAGATGAAGGCCGCGCATGCATTTAACATTATACGAATTGTTATGCTCATCAAACCTTTTGGATTATTTTGAAGTAACGGAGCGATAAAGTTACCATTGCCACAAGGGGGCTTTTGCCCTTCAATGAATAAGGGGAAGAACTTTAAAGATTTTAGGAGAGATCGATCCGTTGGGGAGCTGGTCCAAATAGACGAGTGGGGAAATTATAAACTTTTGGGGGTACGAGCATGTCGCGGTGAGCATAAGACGCATTGTACCACATATCGTAAACTATCAACATCACGCCCGCGAGCAACTGAAAATTTTTTGCTTCCCCAGTACTGCAGGGAAAAGAGATTTGCCCTTAGTAAACCTGGCAAGAATTTACGGCATCCCTACGGAGATACATGTTTAATTTTCCATACTTAAAAAGGAAGCGCTGCAAGGATTCAAATGGGCTATGATTTACAACAGTAAATCCGGAATGGAGAAAATCGCCAAGGGGTTCCATTGGCCAAAGACCGCATGGAGAAATGGACATTGAACACATATAATATCCGCACGTATGAATCCCTATTTAAATGAATCAAAAATGGCCTTGCTATGACCGCTTTTAAAAGAAGATATATTCAAGATACCTTAACGGCTTTTAAGATGAAAGTAGCACATGTTCACAAATCAAAGAATGCCATCGAGTCCAGAACTTTGGGAGATGGGCCAGACCTAAAGAACCCCATATAAAAGCAGGCGAAAATTCCCCTTAAGAGTCCATACATGACCATTGTCCA
>JBARUM010000366.1:0-2551 GCA_049645725.1 Maribacter sp. | reverse complement strand
GTTCCATAATGGTTCTGTAAAGCATATTGACATCAACAATACTTTCTTTAAAAGCCCCGTAAACTTCGGTAGATACAACTGGTCTGTCATACAAATCGGCGGTAGAACTAATTAATTTATAGCCATCTCTTCCGTGTTCATAATCTATAATTACATCTACAAGAGGCAAAGCAGTATGTCTGAAAAATTTAAAGATATCGCCATGCATATCAACAGGTTGTATTCGATAGTTCCCTGGTGGATGACCTGTATTTTTCAATCCGTGTTTAGCCGTCCAATCTGCCACAGCTTTTGGGTATCCCTCTGAAAGTAATTCTGACCGCGTATTAAATAATGCGACTCTTGCCGCTTGGGTTTCAGAACCAATATCATACCAAAGCGCTGGATAAAACAAATCGGGCTCATAACCATTTAGATATTTAAATTTCTCGTTGAAAAGACCTGTCCACGTACGCTCCTTACGTAAAAACCCAACATCGTCAAAAAAAGTGAGTTTTATAGTATTAGTAAAATATGCACTAATGTGCTTGGCGTATGCATCATAATTAAGTTTCATAAATTGACTCATCGCTTCTGGGTCCATGGCATCAACAGGCATATTTGGTTTCCAAAATGAAGCTGTGTTATTATTAAAAAACATAATCCGCCAATCACTTTCGCTGGGCGCACGCCAAGTCAATATATTATTTTTGATAAAAGGTTTTAAATCAATACGTGCTTTTGTGGTCATATCCATCGCTATGGCAGCCATTAATTTACCTTGAGGCACCATGCCTTTATAAAGCCCCGTAATATTAATTTCTGTCTTGTCTAGACTTTTTCTTAAGTACTGAGGGTATTCCTTTTCAATAAGTCCACCCGCACTTCCACTAGGGAAATCTGTATCATCATATAAAATAACATGCATCCCCAATTTTTTGGCAGTGGATAAAATGGTTTCGTATCTATCAAAATAGTCCTTACTAAGATATTCTGGTTTGGTAATGCCCATAGGCAATACTGCAACACCACTAAAACCAGCTTTTTTGGAATCAGAAAGTTGCTTAAGAATACCTTCATCCGTTAAGGTTCCATTAATAAACCATAAAGGCATGGGCCGATATTGAGCAGCAGGGTTTTTAAACTCGTTGAAATTAATTTCTTTTTGCTGTGCATTTAAAGCTAATACTCCCAAAAAGAGAAAAAATGTAGACTTAATTACTTTAAAAATCATGATAGTTATCGTTTTATATATTTTGGGTTAAACAAACCCAAAAGGCATACCAGATAGGACGATGTCGGATATACTATTTTTTTACTTGTTGATTATTTCAGAAGACAACTCTCCCACTAAATTACCTTGGTAGTCATAGTACTCTATATTTTTATGTTCTTTAAAACTCTAATTTCCACAGGCCCAATTAGTCCTGAAGGCATAAGAGAATCACCGGCCTTGTAAAAAGTTGCTGTGGAAAATGTGGTTCTTTTACCTTGTGGTATTGGCTCTTGGTTTATAAACCAGTCTGGCATTATTTTTTCCGGGAAATTCCCTTCCAAGTCAAATGTATAGTCAACGGGATATCTTTCATCTCCAATTAATCTATTAGACCATTGGTTTGTTATTTTAATCCTTAGGCTATTATCTCCCTCTTTGAGGAAATCAGTAATATCAAGTTCGAAAGGAGGCATCCAATCAACACCTACTTGTTTTCCGTTTAATTCTACTTCTGCTACAATTTTCACATCTCCTAATTGCAGTAAATAACGCTTGTCTTTAGATAATTCTGACCTATCAAATACAAAGGACTTAGTGTATATGGCAGTTCCAGAATAATGCTGTATGTCATCCACAGCATTATTTTTCCAATCACTTAACGTTTTAAAAATATGAGTTGCAGCGTAATCATGTTCTTTTAAAAACTCTACGTTCCAAGCACCTGCTAATTCAATTGGCTTGGGTATCCCATTTACCGTAGTTTTAATTTTCTTACCTAAACTTGTGGTGGTTTCATAGATTCCATTTTCAGAAGCATCCAAGACCAAATTATTTTCATCATTTAATCGATATTCAGCTGTTAACATCTTATTTGTAGGTTCGGTAACGGAAGTAATCCCTTTCGAAGACTCACGGAAAACTATGAACGTTGATTCTTCTGCTTCAAGAGTAACCCAAACCTTAGTGTGGGTGTCATTTTGAACAAATTGTCCGCTTTTTTTTGTTTCACCATTCAGAGGATTCCATAATTCTGGTATCTTTTTATTCACACGAAAAGTATATTCAATCTGTCTGGGAATGGAGTCGGGATTATAGGTGAAATAAATATCAGTTTCCCTAACATTTCTATGGATAAATGTAATGTCTTCTCTATCGGAAACTTCGAAATCTGATGATAAGCCCTCTGAATTCATTATTTTTTCCCAATTGTAATCAGCATATGTTCTTGGGTTGGACCAAATCTCATCTACCAACTTATTAAAAATTTTGACGTCCTCATAAGAGGGTGAATAACTGGCTATTTTAGTAGGTTTTTCTCCAACGATAGGCACGCCTAACTTGGAGATTTCATGAATA
>JBARUM010000365.1:0-1748 GCA_049645725.1 Maribacter sp. | reverse complement strand
GCTGCAGAATGTGGTTATGAAACCATAATGATCAACTGCAATCCCGAAACGGTTTCAACCGATTTTGATACGGCGGATAAATTATACTTTGAACCCGTATTCTGGGAGCATATTTATGACATTATCCGTCATGAGAAACCTGAAGGCGTTATTGTACAGTTGGGTGGACAAACTGCTTTAAAACTTGCCGAAAAACTCTCCAAATACGGAATTAAAATTATAGGTACTAGTTTTGAATCGCTAGATTTGGCTGAGGATAGAGGGAGTTTTTCAACCTTGTTAAAAGAAAATAATATTCCTTTTCCAGAATTTGGTGTCGCAGAAACTGCGGATGAAGCCTTACAATTATCGGAGAAATTAGATTTTCCTTTATTGGTAAGACCTTCTTATGTTTTAGGTGGTCAGGGAATGAAAATTGTCATTAATAAAGAAGAACTAGAGGAACACGTGGTAGATTTACTTCGTAAGATTCCGAATAACAAGCTCTTATTGGATCATTACCTTGATGGTGCCATTGAAGCAGAAGCGGATGCTATTTGCGACGGTAAGGATGTTTACATCATTGGCATCATGGAACATATAGAGCCTTGCGGTATTCACTCGGGAGATTCCAATGCCACCTTACCCCCTTTTAATCTAGGTGAGTTTGTGATGCAACAGATAAAAGACCATACCAAGAAAATAGCGCTAGCTTTGAACACCGTAGGTTTAATAAATATTCAGTTTGCCATTAAGGACGATATGGTCTATATCATTGAAGCGAACCCACGTGCATCTCGTACGGTACCGTTTATTGCAAAAGCCTATAAGGAACCATACGTGAATTATGCGACCAAGGTCATGTTAGGTGAAAAGAAAGTAAAGGATTTTGATTTTAATCCGCAATTGGATGGCTATGCCATTAAACAACCGGTATTCTCTTTTAATAAATTCCCCAATGTAAATAAGAACCTAGGGCCTGAAATGAAGAGTACAGGTGAAAGTATCTTATTTATAGATAGTTTAAAGGATGATGAATTCTATAACCTTTATGCAAGGAGAAAGATGTATTTGAGTAAATAATCCAATACGTATCTAAATATTTAAAACAGCCCCTGAAAATTCAGGGGCTGTTCTTTTATAAATGTGAGTGTGTTTAAACCTTTACTAACACATACCCTCTCCTTGTTTTGGTATAGTGGTTGCCGTTCCATAAGTAGTATCTTTTGCCTTTAACCTTGACAATTTTGTAGTTAGTTGGCCTTTTTTGCACAACGACAACATTTGTTGGGGTTTTGGTTCTTACACGTGTAGCGCATGAAGTAAAACCATATATAAAAATAACAAGAAGTAAAATAAGGGACTTTTTCATAATCTTAAATTTTATGTTTCCAATTGGACTATGAAACGTAGCAAAGGTTTAAAACTTGGTCTAATTAAACCAGACCGCATATTTTTTACGGCGCAATTCCAAAGCAAGCGTTTCTTCCATTTGTAAAGCTGCCGCTCTGGTCGGCAAAGGGTCTATATGGTTATAAAGACTTCCACGAAGATAGAGACCATACTTTAGAACGATGTTAGCAGATAGTTTATGCCCCTTCTTATTTATATAGCCCGTTTTATGTTGTTCAAAACGTTCCTTGGGACTTTTACTGGTCATGCCCACATACAAGCATTCCAGCACGCCATTAAACTGTGGATTGGCTTCCCTGAACCTTCTGTTTTCTGTAAAAACCTTTTTAGAAAGTTCTATGACATAGATATGATAC
>JBARUM010000364.1:0-8901 GCA_049645725.1 Maribacter sp. | reverse complement strand
CTGCCTTCATTAACCATATGGGCTAACGCAGTAGCAGCAATGGGTTTGGACACGCTGGCAATTCTAAAAATGGTTGTCCGAGGATTAATGGCTATTTTAAGCTCCAAATCAGCATAACCATAACCTTTTTCAAAAATGGGCAAGCCTGATTTTAAAACCGTAATAGATAAACCCGGTATCTTATTATCGTCCACTAAATGCTTTAAAAGAGCATCTATCTTGATTAAGCCATGTAGCTTTTCATTATCTCCAATGATTCGTTTGGAGGAGAATATATTTCTCAAATACGCTAGGATAGGAATCATTCTCTAAAAATCAACCTACCATTAAAAATTTCTTCTACCTCAACCGTTTCCGGGCGGTTTAAGCTAATCACATCTCCTGTGCCTCGAATAATACCGCGAAGAGATACTTGTGGATTTACGAAAACATCATTGGTCCCTCTATGATTTATGGTTACGTTTTGGGCGTTCAACGTTTCCGCTTCTATTCTTGAATCGCCAGCGGCAATATTTAAATTCAAATTTTCTACAAATCCACTTAGTTTAAAATAGGCAATCCCGTTGACCACGACACGTGCATTTGTAGCGTCTAGTTGTATATCAAAAGAACCATCTGTTGTATCTGCCTCCGGATTGGTAAAACTCTCGGATAATAGTGTTAAATTAGGATAACTCAGGACTCCATCACTACTGATCAATAAACCGGTGCTACTTCGTATCTCCGCAATATTTGGCGAGGTCACATAAATTGTAGTTAGACCGTACTCACGAAAAAGATTACAGCCATTTTCATTTCTTACCATCAATCTATCTCCTTCTACTACAGCACCTACTTCTTCCAAGAGAAACTCGCCCGTTTCAATTTCTACTTTTTGTTCCGTGCCTTGTTTAACCACCAAAGCAACCTTTTCAAAAACCGTTATCCTATTAAAGTTCGGCAGCGGAATTTCTACGCGTACCAAATCCCCTGAATTTTGAAGACAATCAGGAGCATTTTCAGAATTACAGGAAAAGAAAATACACATCAAAATAAAGCCAAGTATATTGTACTTCACTATAAAGCTTCTCGACCTTTTACCTGTAATTATTTCTAAATCTAACATCTGATATCTAAAATCTAATTCCTACTCCAAGTTCAACCGCCTCAGCCGCGGCTCCATGTGATTTGAGCGTCACCGCACCATATATATTATCCCCAAAATAGCGCTTCATCCCTACCCTATTATATACCCGTCCTTCAAAATCGAACGGATAGTAAACATAGTAACCTAATTGGGTGACAATACTTATTTTATTGATGAACAATTCATGCCCAACGAACAAACCCACGCGTTTGTAATCATCATCCAGATTTACGTTCATTTCTGGAAATGAGGTTGCCTGAAAACGAATGAGTTCTTTTAAAAAATTTGAAAAAAACACATCCGCACCTAATTGAATAGCACTTTTTCTACCCAATCTTTTATCTACATATCCGGAAAAAATAAAGAAACCATACTGTCCGGAACCTACAACATCACTTTCATTTATGCCTCCCCGTAACACAAGGTTGTACCGTAAAGGTTCCGTAACTTTTTCCTTAACGGTTTTTGGAATATACTCTAGTTCCTTTCCACCATCTAAGTCGTACACTAATCCCGCATTAAAAGCAAAAGTGTTGGTGGAGGTATTTGGAGAACGCACATTGGCGTTAGAATAATGTATCACGGAAATTCCTGCCTTAAATCCCAGTCCCTTATACAGGTTCTCTTTATGATAATTCAGCATCAAATAGGTAGAGCTTAAAAAATCTGTACCATAGGCGTTGTTCCTAAAATTGGTCTCCCTATCATAAGGATTGGTGGTATAAGCAATTCCTTGACCTATTCTGAACTGTACGTTTCGTTTAAAAAAATAAAAGTTATAATGTGCATATAGACCATAGTTCTTACCCAAGGTCTCATTATTCATATCTTGATATATGAACGATGCACCATAATCCGGATAATTATATAAAGCCTCCCACTCCTTAGAACCATAGGTTTTTCTGTTATAACTCAAAATAACGCCACCTGGATGATTGCCAATAAGGTGTGATATATCTGGATTATGCAGTAGGACAGAACCATAGAACTGATTGGCATCCACTGTAAATTTCTTTACTTCGGTATTTTTCTGTGAAAAACTAAAGGAAGCCATAAAAAGTAGGCAAAAAAGAAACTTAGGATTCATGGGGTGTAAAAATAGGATTTTTAGTTGATGGTTGCTCGTTGAAGTTTTCGGAATTTAGCTACCCAATAACCTGCAATGAACAAATAAACACCTTTTAAAAAACCTCTTGCGCAATTGCCTTAATATTATCGGACTTTCCCATAGAGTAGTAATGCAAGACTGGAACGCCAGCATCCTTAAGTTCCCTTGATTGTTGTATGGCCCATTCTATTCCTACTTGCCGTACTTCTTTATTGGTCTTACAAGCGTCTACCGCCTCAATTAAATCTTGGGGTAAATCTATCCTGAAAACCTGCGGTAAAAGTTGTAAGTGCCGTTTTACGGCTATAGGCTTTATTCCAGGAACAATGGGAACATTAATTCCCATTGCCTTAGCTGCATCCACAAACTCGAAATATTTTTGATTATCAAAGAACATCTGCGTTACAATATAATCCGCTCCGGCATCAACCTTTTCCTTTAGACGTTTTAAATCGGTCTTTAAGGAAGGAGCTTCCAAATGTTTCTCTGGGTAACCCGCCACGCCAATACAAAAATCCGCACAATCATCGGTCTCAACGACCTCGTGCAAATATTTGCCACAATTTAAATCTTGAATTTGCTTGACCAAACTTGTAGCAAACGAGTGTCCTCCTTTTGTTGCTTCAAAATATTGTTCCTCTCGCATGGCATCACCCCTTAGCGCCATAACATTATCTATGCCCAAGTAGTGACAATCTACCAATAAGTACTCCGTTTCCTCCTTTGTAAAACCTCCACAAAGCACGTGCGGCACCGTATCTACGTCATATTTGTGTTTTATAGACGCACAGATACCAACGGTACCTGGGCGCATACGAGTAAGTTTTTTATCCAAAAGCCCATCCCTGTCTATATAAACATACTCTTCACGAGAAGTTGTAACATCAATAAAAGGAGGTTTAAACTCCATCAACGGATCAATATTATCATATAACTCTTGAATATTACGTCCTTTTACGGGCGGAATAATTTCAAAACTAAATAGCGTTTCACCTTTCGCTTTTTTAATGTGGTGTGTTACTTTCATAAGCCTCTCCCTACCCCAGCCCTCTCCATAAAAGAGGGAGCTCAACAAGGATATTTTAATTATTTATATTCTATTTTTCTCATCACTTGGGCGTTCCTGCAAAATAGCAGTCGGGCTTTCCGCTGTATTTTTTTGAGTAATAAAACTCAAAAAAGATGCCGCTATAATCCCTAACGCAAACTAACACATAACTACTATCATACAAATATATGTTCCGCTCCACCACACCAACACCTCCCTTAGTCACTCCTTGTTAGGAGGGAAACCCATACTATATCATATAGATGCTAAGTATTCCTATTTTCACAAAAATTCCCCTTAGGGTTAGGGCGCGTCTTCAACTATATTAGGTGCTAACCATTTTTTAGCTTTCTCCAATTCAATTCCCTTTCTATGTGCAAAATCCTCAACTTGGTCATCTTTGATTTTTCCTAAACCGAAATATTTGGCTTCTGGATTTCCAAAATAATACCCACTAACCGATGCTGCCGGCCACATGGCCAAACTCTCCGTCAGTTTTACGCCAATTTTTTCTTCTACTTGAAGGATTTCCCAAATAGTTAGTTTTTCTAGATGATCGGGGCAAGCAGGATAACCAGGTGCCGGACGGATTCCTTTATACGTTTCGTTGATCAAGTCTTCATTACTCAAATCTTCATTTGCCGCATAACCCCAATGTTTCATGCGCACTTCTTTATGCAAATACTCGGCGAATGCTTCTGCCAAACGATCCGCCAAAGCCTTTATCATAATAGCACTATAATCATCTAAATCCTTTTCATACTGGGATGCTAATTCCGCCGTACCAAAACCGGTAGTCACACAAAAACAACCCATATAATCTTGCTTACCACTCTCTTTCGGTGCAATGAAATCTGCCAAGGCATAATCCGGCACTCCTGCCCTTCGTTGCAATTGTTGGCGGAGGGTTCTAAAAATAAATTCACCTTTCGCTTCGGCTCCGTTCAGCGACCCATTAAAACCATTATCGTCCTCTGAGCGCAGTCGAATGGATATATCATCATCGTTAACCGTATTAGCGGGAAACAAACCAAAAATACCTTTTGCCTTTAACTGCTTCTCAGAGATCACTTGTTTCAGCATTTTTTGGGCATCGGCAAAAAGGTCTGTGGCTTGTTCGCCTACAATATTGTCGGCTAATATATCCGGATATTTTCCATGGAGTTCCCAGCTTCTGAAAAAGGGTGTCCAATCAATCAAAGGCACTAGCTTCTCCAAATCCATATCTTCAATGGTTTGAATGCCTAGTTGATTTGGCGTATGAATTTCGGTAGTCTCCCAATCAATTTTAAACTTGTTCTCTCGAGCTGCTTCAATAGATTTATACTCTTTTTTTACCACACGTTTCAAAAACTTATCCCTGAAAATATCATAATCCTCTTTTATAGTTTTCTTATAATTCTCGGAAGTATCTTTTTGCAACAAATCACCTACCACGGTTACTGCGCGCGAAGCATCGTTTACATGAACCACGGCCTGACTATATTGTGGATCTATTTTCACTGCTGTATGCGCCTTACTAGTAGTAGCGCCGCCAATTAAGAGCGGTATCTTAAAATTCTTACGTTCCATCTCCTTTGCAAGATGTACCATCTCGTCCAGCGAAGGGGTTATTAAACCACTCAGACCAATAACATCAACTTGATGTTCAACCGCAGCGGTAATGATTTTTTCTGGTGGCACCATTACCCCTAAATCTATAATTTCATAATTATTACAAGCGAGTACCACGCTTACTATATTCTTTCCAATATCGTGTACATCACCTTTTACGGTTGCCATTAGAATTTTACCCACACCCGATTCTGAATCATTTCCCTCCTGAGGGTTTAGTAACTTTTCTTCTTCTATATAAGGTAGTAGGTAAGCAACCGCTTTTTTCATGACTCGGGCAGATTTTACCACCTGTGGTAAGAACATTTTTCCACTTCCAAAAAGATCGCCCACCACATTCATGCCCGTCATTAAATTATCTTCAATGACTTCAATCGGTTTATCGGCTGCTTGCCGCGCTTCTTCTACATCTTCAACGATATATTGGTCAATTCCTTTAACCAATGCCCTCGTTATCCTATTTTGAAGTGGCTCTTCTCGCCACGATAAATCCACCTTGCTTTCCTTTGCTTTACCAACAACCGATTCTGCAAAATCCAGCAATCTTTCCGTAGCATCATCCCTACGGTTGAGCATTACATCTTCTACATGCTCCAATAAATCCTTGGGAATATCATCATAGACTTCTAGCATTGTTGGATTAACAATACCCATGTTCATGCCTGCTTTTATAGCATGGTATAAGAAAACCGAATGCATAGCCTCACGCACTGGGTTATTTCCCCTAAAAGAAAATGACACATTACTCACACCACCACTAACGCTACAATGAGGAAGATTTTCTTTCACCCATTTGGTCGCCTGTATAAAATCTAGTGCATTTAGTTTATGCTCATCCATTCCCGTGGCGACGGGAAAAATATTCAAATCAAAAATGATATCCTCTGGTGCAAAACCAACGTTATTCACTAAAATATCATAAGATCGTTTGGCTATTTCAATACGTCTTTCATAATTATCTGCTTGACCAACCTCATCAAAAGCCATCACAATCACAGCAGCACCATATCTTTTAATCAACTTTGCATGCCTAACAAACTCCTCTTCCCCCTCTTTTAGACTAATAGAATTTACCACACACTTGCCCTGAACAACTTGTAGACCAGCCTCAATAATTTCCCACTTAGAACTATCTATCATTATGGGAACTCTGGCGATATCAGGTTCTGCAATTACAAGATTCAAAAACTTCACCATGGCTTCCTTACCATCAATGAGTCCGTCATCCATATTAATATCTATGATTTGGGCGCCTCCTTCTACTTGGTCACGGGCAACATCCAAAGCTTCTTCAAACTTTTCTTCTTTAATGAGTCTAAGAAACTTCTTGGAACCGGCAACATTGGTCCGTTCTCCTACATTTATGAAATTAGTTTCAGGAGTAACGACCAAGGGTTCTAGACCACTTAACTTTAAGTATTTAGGTTTTGTTTCTACCATTATTAAATTTCAACAGTAAATGATCTTGGTTCGTATTGCTTTACTAATTCTGCTATCGCGGTAATATGTTCCGGAGTGGTTCCACAACATCCTCCCACAATATTGACCAAGCCTTTTTCTACATACTCTTTGATTTGTTCCGCCATCTGTGCGGGCGTTTCATCATATTCCCCAAAGGCATTGGGTAGCCCCGCATTGGGATGTGCAGAAACAAAATGTGCCGAATTTTTGGACAATACTTCCAAATGGGGAACAAGTTGGCTGGCACCTAAGGCGCAATTGAAACCCACGGACAAAATTGGAATGTGTGATATGGATATTAAAAATGCTTCCGCAGTTTGACCCGATAAGGTTCTACCAGAAGCATCTGTTATAGTACCACTTACCATAATGGGAACATCTATATTACGCACTTCTTTAACTTCTTCAATCGCAAAAAGTGCCGCTTTGGCATTGAGTGTATCAAAAATGGTCTCTACCAACAGGATATCCGAACCCCCATCCAATAAGGCTTCTACTTGCTGCTTGTAGGCTACGCGCAATTCGTCAAAAGAAACGGCCCTAAAACCAGGGTCATTGACATCTGGCGACATGCTTGCCGTTTTATTCGTGGGACCAATACTCCCCGCTACAAAACGAGGCTTATGAGGTTCTTTGTCCGTAAATTCATCCGCTACTTCTTTAGCAATACGTGCCGATTCATAATTTAACTCATACACCAAATCTTCCATGTGATAATCCGCCATAGCGATAGTAGTTCCCGAGAAGGTGTTGGTTTCTACAATATCTGCACCGGCAGCAAAATATTTACGATGTACTTCCGCAATTGCTTCTGGTTGCGTCAACGATAATAAATCATTGTTTCCTTGTAAGGGGTGGTCCCAGTCCTTAAAACGTTCACCACGAAAATCTTCTTCGGTGAACTTATAACGTTGGAGCATTGTGCCCATGGCACCATCTAATACTAATATTCTTGTACGTAGTAAATCCTTAATCATATATCAATTTTTACGCTTGTGGCGCAGTCATAAAATCATATGTATCAAGTAAGGAAAGGGTAGAACAAAAAGTCCTCTTATTACTCGTTATCTATTCCCAGAAATGATCGGACATATCCGCCATAAGGCTCTAAAAATATTTTTAGAACAAGGGGTAGAATGTAGCACCTTCTCAGACCCCGAAAGTAATCAGGATAAAAGGGTTGCTAAGGCTTCATAGGGTCTATTCCCTCTGCCTTTCTTGATAACAATTTCAATGTATTAATGAACGAACGACAAAGAAACATCACAGTTAACTATTAACCAAATTAAAATAACAATTTCTTACCATAGTTTTAAATCAAAAACCCTCTGAAATGTTAAAAAATCAGAGGGCCGCTAGCTAATTAAATTTGAGGGACTATCTTAGGAAATACTTTGTACCACTTCTTTTTTGGCTTCCTTTTTTGTACCGTCAAATCCTTCTACACCACCCACAGTAGTATATTTCATGACATACCGCTTTCCTGGATTGATGATTTGATATGCATATTGACACATGACAGCAGCTTCATGAAAACCCGACAAAATCAACTTTAGTTTACCTTCGTATGTGTTTACATCCCCAATGGCAAATACGCCAGGAATATTTGTTTGGTAATCTTTAGCATTATTCACTTTAATGGCGTTTTTGTGTATCTCTAGACCCCAGTTACCAATAGGACCTAGTTTTGGAGAAAGTCCGAACAAGGGAATAAAGTTATCGACCTCTAAATAGGTTTCTCCCTTATCCGCATCATTATGTTTTATAACTACCGCCTCTAATTTTTCATCTCCGTAAAGCTTTTTTACCTGAGCCTCGGTAAACAATTTAATTTTTCCCTGTTTAGCTAATTCGGATGCTTTTTCTACAGAATCTAACGCCCCCCTAAATTCGTTTCTGCGGTGTACCAACGAAACCTCGGACGCAACATTAGCTAAAAAAATAGCCCAATCCAATGCAGAATCTCCACCACCAGCAATAACCACTTTTTTATTTCGGTATACCTCTGGATCTTTTACCATATAAGCTACACCTTTGTCTTCAAAATCAGCTATATTTTCAATAGGTGGTTTGCGCGGTTCAAAAGAACCTAAGCCCCCAGCAATGACGACCACAGGTGCATGATGTTTTGTTCCCTTGTTAGTTGTCACCACGTACGAACCATCTTCCTGCGTATTCAAAGTTTCCGCTCGCTCGCCAAAAGTAAACCCAGGCTCAAATGGCTTTATTTGCTCCATTAGGTTATTAACCAAATCTCCAGCTAAAATCTCTGGAAACGCCGGAATATCATAAATAGGTTTTTTAGGATATATTTCCGAGCATTGCCCTCCTGGTTGGGGTAAAGCATCAATTAAATGACATTTTAATTTCAGTAATCCCGCTTCAAAAACGGTAAATAAACCTGTTGGTCCTGCTCCAATAATAAGTATATCTGTTTTAATCATAGTATTTATATAACTTCTAATTCGTGATTTTGAGCTATTTCCAAAATATTTGCTCTATGCTTTACCACTTCTCCAATAATAATTATTGCAGGATTGGATA
>JBARUM010000363.1:0-4260 GCA_049645725.1 Maribacter sp. | reverse complement strand
AGCGTTTATGGCTGTTCTTAAGCTAAATGACTAGAATTTGAGTTTACATTCAGTTTTTGAAAGTTAGCCGGGTGAAAATCGGTTTTGATCAATCATCATCATCAACTTCCTCAATCGGAAACTTTTTACCTAGATACGCCAACTTGTATCCTTCATCTATATCCGTAAACTCCTTGCTAAACGCAGAAATAATTTTGATGTCGCCATCCGGGGTTTTTAGGAACAACGGAACAATATCCTCGTCTGCCTTTGTTATTTCTATAAGGCCATCATAGTGTTCTGTATCTTTCAATGCTATTTCATGAATTATAGGGTTCTTTCTTGCAGCTTCGGATAATTTTATAAAATCATCTGTGTGGGAAAATAAACCTTCTTTGGGATTGTTCTCCGGATCATTCATCTCATCGGTATCTACCAACCGGAACGAGCCATTTTCTCCAAATTGCCTTTCAAACTTGTCTATAGCGTATTTATTAATGTCAGAATTACCCGTTAAAGCCATTAAATAACCAACATCATTAAGCTCAATATTATCTGTTAGTGAATCCGAATATATATTGGCAGAAAACGCCTCAAGGCCTAATTTTTTAGCCTTGTTTATATTCGTTTGATTATTATCTATCAGGACCACGTGTCTCTTATTGTTTTGTAAATAGTCTCCAATAAGCCTTGAAACCCGTGATGCCCCAAGTATAAGTATTCCCTCAGATTTTTTCAAGAACACCCCCACCAGCTTAGCAAAAACGCGCGCCGTGGTTGCGTTTAAAAGAACGGTTCCCAAAACAATCATAAATACCAAAGGAGTAATGTATTCTGCTCCAGGTTCGCCTTTTGCGAGTAGTTTTGAGCCAAAAAGCGATGCTATACCTGCAGCAACGATTCCTCGGGGACCAACCCAACTAATAAAAAGTTTCTCATTTATCTTTAGATTCGATCCTATGGAACTCAGAAAAACTCCTAAAGGTCTTATTAAAAGAATAATAGTTGCAAACAGCCCGACCGTTTTCCAATTGTATATCAATTCTAAATCCGAGATATTGATATTAGCCGCTAACAGAATAAAAAGAATAGATATTAAAAGTACGCTTAAAGACTCCTTAAAATATAATAGCTCTTTGATGTTCGGCAAATCCATGTTCCCAAGTACCATTCCCATAACAACTACCGCTAACAGACCAGATTCATGGGCAAAAATATCCGACTCTACAAATACCAATAAAACTACTGAAAGGGATACCACATTTAATAAATAATGCGGAATAAAGTTCTTCTTTATTGCGAACGCAAGGGCATGGGCGAACGTAAAACCGAACGTAAAACCAAAAAGCAGAATTTTTCCGAATTCAATCAAAGCCGTTTGTGTGTAGGCCTCTCCTTCTCCCACGCTAATGAACTCAAAAACTAAAACTGCAGCTAAGGCACCAATAGGGTCAATCAAGATACCTTCCCATTTAAGAACGGCAGAAAGGTCTTTTTTAAGTGGTATGTTCCTTAATATCGGCGTTATAACAGTAGGTCCTGTCACAATGATCAAGGCAGAGAACAGAAAAGAAATTTGCCAGGACAGTCCAAAAATAAAGTGTGCGGCAAAAGCTCCGGCAAAAAACGTTACCAGACTGCCCAAAGTAATCAATTTTGTGATTACCGGCCCTACGTTCCTAATTTCCGAGCGCTTTAATGTTAATCCTCCTTCAAAAAGAATAATGCTGATTGCAAGTGAAACAAAATAATAGAGACCGTCCCCTGGAAACAAACCTTTTTCTCCATTCCAAATGGGCTCAATAATCTTAGAGCCATCCAAAGTATACAGAGTGGAAATGGGTCCTACCAATAGTCCAATAAGTATTAAAGGTAGTATTGCCGGTAACTTTAAACGCCAAGCCACCCATTGTGCTATAATTCCTAGAATAATAATTCCCGCTAGCTCTAGCATAAATTTGTATTTATAAGTAAAAATAACGATTTAACAAGATGAAGTAACGCTTAATAATGAGGAAAATCAGTGGTCTTTCATTGTAAGCCTTAAGACCGAGCATGCGGATTGTTCCGTATACTGGTCTTTTCCAGTGCCAAACAGTACACTTATCCAGTTATCTTTTTGTGGCGTCCCCAAAATAAGTAAATCATAACTTGCTGAAAGTTTGGAAATAGTGCTAATAGAATCATTGTTTTTATGAACAATTACTGTACTGGTGGTATCCACTTTCTTTAATAGCCTCATTGAATTTTCTTCCATTTCATGTATTTCTGAATCGGATGTTTTTTCCGATACCACATGAAGCAATGTTAAAGATGCGTTGTAAAATTCACATATCCTATCCGCAACTGCTATAAAATTTTTATCCTTCCTACCAGGTCTTAATGCCAACAATACTTTACCAATATAACGAACACCATCATCCTTAAAAAGAGCAAAGTCAGAATTAATATGTGTCAACAACCATCCAATGGGGTTACTGACCAAAATACCGCTATGTGCCCTTCCGTTCCACCCCATAACCAACCAATCACAATTGGTCTGGTCACTAAGTTCATGTATGGTATCAGAAATTTCATGGGTAACAGCGGCTTCAAAATCAATACTAATGTTTTTTGATTTTGCCAAACGAGCTATTCGTCTTTCTAAAGAAGCAATTCTTGGGTTCTCCTCTACCATGGCATCCAAGAATGTTTGGTTAGGCACTTCGGTAATATTTACTGTCTGTATTTTATCCCGTTTATTTATGGCTGCGGCAATTTCAACTAACATTTCGGGAGACCTTTCATTGCCTAACAATGGCACGACAACCCCAGCATCGGAAGCCAACTTCCCGTCCAAGTTCTGCATCCTTCCGTCTTGGTTGTTCCTATAAGTTATCTGCCCTTTATTCTTTCGTTTATATAATAAATACAATGCAGGTCTATGTCCATATTTGCGGAGGATCCCCGTCCTAGTCGCGTTTTTCCCAAAATAAAAGTAGATAAGTATTCCTATTATCAAAATTATAATGATTGCGAACATAGGCCCAAGGCCTAATAATATCAAAAGCCCTATTCCACTAAAAATTCCGAATAACTGCACAACAGGATATAGTGGCGAACGGTAGGGTGGCGCATACCACTGTGCAGCGGTTTCCCTTAGCACGATTACGCAGGCATTTACTAAAATAAACATCATCACCATAAAAGCGCTTGCGAGTTTTGCGATCTTCTCTACGTCCAGAAAAAGAATGACCATCCCCATAACCACACAGGTCATTATAATCGTTATTACGGGCGTCAAGTATTTGGAATGGATTTTAGCCATAAAATCCGGCAATAATTTATCAATTGCCATGGCAAAAGGAAATCTAGAAGCGGCTAATACTCCGGAATTAGCCATCGAAATCAAGGTAATGACACCTACCAACGCAGCTATGTAACCAATATAGCTTCCTCCGAGAATATTCACAATTGTGTAAATAGGCTTAATATCCGTCTGTAAGGTCTCCAACGGTATATTTCCAACCAACACAAATGCCACAAAAACGTAGATTGACGTCATAATCCCTAATGACAGAATCATAGCCCTGGGGAGATTTTTGCTAGGATTTTTAATCTCTCCTGCAATCGCCGCCACTTTGGTTACCCCCGCATACGATATATACACGAAAGCAACTGTTGAAAACAAGCCCATTTTACCTTTCAACAGGAAGGGCTCCAATAATTCCGTAGATGTTCTTGGCAAACCAAAAATTAGAATCAGACCAAGGCTTATTAGGCTAATAGTCACAATAACAATTTGTACTTTCCCTACTTTTTTTACACCAAGAATGTTCAAAAACAATATCAAACCCAAAAACAATAGGGCAATGTATTTGGTAAGGCCTGCGTCAATATTTACTAAAATAGAAAGGTAAGCGCCAAAACCTACTAGCGCAAAGGCGCTTTTTAGTAAAAGCGAAAGCCAAAGCCCTATTCCTGCAATAGTTCCGAACAGGGGGCCAAAAGCCCTTTCAATATAAACGTATGTGCCGCCAGAAGAAGGCATTGCCGTGGCCAATTCCGATTTAGAAAGGGCCGCGGGCAAAATACATACCGCAGCCAATAAATAAGCTAACCAAACGGAAGATCCCGTTTTAGCTGCGGCTAAGCCTGGAAGGACAAAAATACCACTCCCCAACATGCCGCCTATACTTATGGCAACGACAGAGGTTAAGGATAAACTGCGTTCTAATTTTTTCAATTTTTCTGGAATGGGGCCTAAAAATAGGCTTTTTAATCCAAAGCCATAAATGATAA
>JBARUM010000362.1:0-1673 GCA_049645725.1 Maribacter sp. | reverse complement strand
TTTTGTTTTGGTATATCTATACCTGCGATTCTTGCCATAATTACCCTTGTCTTTGTTTAAATCTAGGATTCTTTTTGTTGATTACGTACAACCTGCCTTTTCTGCGAACAATCTTGCAGTCGACACTTCTTTTCTTAACTGATGCTCTTACTTTCATCTTGCTATCTTAATATCTATAAGTAATTCTTGCCTTGGTAAGATCGTATGGACTCATTTCCAACTTAACCTTATCCCCAGGTAATAGTTTTATATAGTGCATACGCATCTTACCTGAGATATGCGCAGTAACTACATGACCATTTTCCAACTCCACACGAAACATTGCATTTGACAATGCTTCTATTATTGATCCGTCTTGTTCTATTGCTGCCTGCTTAGCCATAAATTATGCTACTTTTCTATTTTTTCCAGTTTTCATCAAACCATCATAATGCCTGTTCAAAAGATATGAATTCACTTGTTGAACCGTATCAATAGCCACACCTACCATAATTAGCAGGGAAGTCCCTCCGTAAAACAATGCCCATCCGGCCTGTATGTCTAATAACTTAACCACTATAGCCGGTAAAACAGCCAGCAAAGCTAAGAATATAGATCCTGGTAATGTTATTAAAGACATAATTTTATCCAAAAAGTCACCCGTTTCTTTACCAGGCCTAATCCCAGGAATAAATCCACCACTTCTCTTTAAATCATCCGCCATTTTATTTGTTGGAACCGTAATAGCTGTATAAAAATATGTGAAGATTATAATCAATAATCCGAACAGTATGTTGTAAGCCAAACCAAAAATGTCTGCGAACTGTACTTGCATCCATTGTCCGACGGCAGTATCATCCAATCCTTGCCCAATAAGACCTGGCACAAACATAATTGCCTGAGCAAATATGATAGGCATAACACCTGAGGCATTTAACTTTAAAGGTATATACTGTCTAGACCCCATTATATTCTTCTCATAACCACCAGAAGCCGTCCTTCTTGCATATTGAACGGGTATTTGACGCGTTGCCATAACCAATAGCACACTAGCCAAAATAACTAAGAACCAGATAATGACTTCAATAAGAATGAACATTAAACCACCATTATTATTCGTTGTTCTGGAAATAAATTCCTGAACAAAAGATTGTGGTAAAGTTGCAATGATACCAATCATTATTAATAAAGATATCCCGTTTCCTATTCCTTTGTCCGTAATTTTTTCTCCTAACCACATCGCAAAAACACAACCTGTAACTAAAATAATTACGGCCGGAACCATAAAGTCTAGACCTTTACCTAAAAGAAAAGCACTATCTCTTACCCCAAAAGCCTCCAGACCATATAAATAAGCTGGTGCCTGAACGATACAAATACCTATTGTTAACCATCTTGTAATTTGGTTAATAGTCTTACGACCACTCTCTCCTTCTTTTTGAAGTTTCTGAAGATATGGAATCGCAATACCCATTAATTGCACTACAATAGAAGCAGAGATATATGGCATAATACCCAAGGCAAAAACAGAAGCATTAGCAAAAGCCCCGCCTGTAAATGCATTGAGCAGACCAAAGATTCCTTGGTCCGTACCATCTACCAATCCACCTAATTGTGTAGAATCTATACCCGGAAGAACAATTTGGCAACCAAAGCGATATACCAACAAAAGACCCAAAGTAATAAGTATTCTA
>JBARUM010000361.1:0-1861 GCA_049645725.1 Maribacter sp. | reverse complement strand
GTCCAAGATGCGATTTAGATTAAATTATTTAGAACGGCAAATCGTCGTCGCCATCTTCAGTAGCAACACTAGGTGCTACCTGTTCTGGTTGTGACTTTGATTGTTGTGGCTGTTGGGAAGAAGTATTTTGTGTACTTGTTGACTGCCCTTGTGACTCGTTTTTAGTGGATAAGAAGGTAAAATCCGTACACTGTATTTCTGTAGAATACCGCTCCATACCTTTGTCGTCTGTCCATTTTCTGGTTTTTATTCTTCCTTCAACGTATACTTTATCTCCTTTGGTAAGGTATTTTTCACAGATCTCAGCAGCTTTATTTCGAACTACGATATTGTGCCATTCAGTATTTGAGACGCGTTCATTAGTTTGTTTATTGGTATAAGTTTCATTAGTGGCCAAAGGGAAACGTCCAACACAATTCTTATCATCAAAATAATGCATTTTCACTTCATCTCCCAAATGCCCAATTAGCATCACTTTATTCAATGTTCCTGACATAATTATTTAAATTTTTGTAAAGTTAGTCTTTTTGAAAGTACTCCTTTAAAAGTAATAAAAAAATGTGATTTTTATAAATTTGAAAAATTGAATTCATTTATAAAGTCACTAATTAGTACAGGAGCTGGATATGTTTTAAGCTCCTTAATTGGTATCGCGTCTTCAGAAAGGTTTTCTACTTCTATGATCCAAAATTTAGTATGAAGGTGCTGATGGGAGAGTTTATGAACTTTGTCAATCTCATTATATAAGGCATAATCAAAATCTGTAGTTTTTAGTTCCGTATGTTCTAAATTTAAAAGATTAAATTCGTTGGCATTTAAACTTTTTTCAGATTCAACTAGTGGAAATTGATAGAGATTTTGCCAGATGCCTTTTTTGTTCCGTTTTTCGAAGAGGATATTTTTGTTCTGATCGACACAGACTAAAAAGTTGAAGTATTTAATCGTGACTTTAGTTTTCTTTAATTTTATAGGTAGTGTATCCACTAAATTCTTTTGAAGCGAAACACAACCATTTTGAATAGGACAAGCAATACAATCTGGATTTTTGGGTTTACATTGTTTGGCACCAAACTCCATAATAGCTTGGTTATACGTTCCGGGTTCATGCTTGTCAATTAAGTTTGTTGCTAAGGCCTTAAACTCTTTTATCCCTTGAGTTGAATTTATAGGAGTGTCAATTCCAAAATAACGCGATAGGACACGATATACATTTCCGTCTACGACAGCTGCGACTTCGTTAAAAGCGATAGAGGCAATTGCACTAGCGGTATAATCACCAACACCTTTTAATTTCAATAGTTCTTTATAGGTCTTTGGAAACACACCATTAAGGTTTACAGCAATATGTTTTGCTGTGGCATGAAGGTTCCGCGCTCTTGAGTAATAACCGAGACCTTGCCAAAGTTTTAAAACGGCTTCTTCGGAAGCCTCTGCCAAATCAAAAACAGAAGGATATTGCGTAACAAATGCATTATAATAAGGTAACCCTTGCTTAACTTGTGTTTGTTGCAAAATTATTTCTGAAAGCCAAATATAGTAGGGGTTTTCTGTTTCGCGCCAAGGTAATTCGCGCTTATGAATTGAATACCAATTGATTAATTCTTTTTTAAAATCCATGCATTTTTATAAATCTTAGGCAAAATTAAATGTTTATCATGTTAAATTTTAATTAATTACGCTTGAAATATTGAAATTAAATTACCTATATTTGCATCCCTTAGAATTAATAGTAACCCTAAAACTAATAACAATGACAAAAGCTGATTTAGTAGCTAAAATTTCTGACAAACTAGGTATAGAAAAAGGAGATGTTCAAGCTACAGTAGAAACCTTTATGGAAGAGGTAAAAACATCTTTAGAG
>JBARUM010000360.1:0-3716 GCA_049645725.1 Maribacter sp. | reverse complement strand
GATTGGTGTACCGCTTAAAATCCTTTTCAGCATTGGCAAAAGCGGCCTTTGCCTCCAGAATACCAGCATTTACTTGTGCTAGTTTTGCCGAGATATGGGCATTATTTATACCCAACAACAGTTGTCCGTTACGGACATTATCTCCTACTTGCACGTAAATCTTATCCACATACCCCATCATTCGCGTACTAAGATTGGCACTATTGACCGTTTCGATTTTACCACTTGCAGATAACATATTACGGCTGCCTTTTTCCTTTACGGTATTCACTTTTACCTCGATGGCAGGAAGATTATCAGCTATCTTTTTTTTGTCTTTATTTCCGCAACTTGAAAGCAGAACGGTTATGATGAGGAGCGTTGCCGCTGTATAATTTTTCCTTTTCATTTCATTTAATATTTGGCATTTCATTTTCAGTTATTTCGTTAAAAATCGAACATAGGCCAATGCATAGTTATGGTTGAAAACTGTCATATAATATTCCAGTTGTTTTTGGGCATATTGAGTTTCCGCCAGTAATACGTCCGTAGTTTTTTCCAGACCCTGTTCAAACCTATTGGCACGGATACGAAGCGCCTCTTTGGATTGCTGTAAGGCAAGCTCCGAAAGACCCACATTGTTTTTCGCATCCAGTAGCATTCTATTTGCCTTGTTGAGTTCCATTTGGCTTTCCGCTTTGTACTGTTCCAGCTCTAATTTGGATTTTTCGAATTCAGCCCTGCTCTTTTTCATTTTTCCAAGGCGTTTTCCACCTTCAAAAAGATTCCATTTCAGCTCGGCACCGAACAAATAGCCATCGGTATCACCTTGAAAAATTTCATCATCATGGAGCTCATAGGTGCCAAAGGCGTTCAATCGCGGTAGAAAACTCATTTTGTCCGCTTTGTGTAGTTGTTCATAGGCCTTACTAGCGGATTCCATAGCTTCAATATCCGCCCTATTTTCGGGCAGACCGTTAGAGGAAAGGCTACTTGTGCTTAGGGTCAATGAATCCTTGGGTTTAAGGACCGGGTAACTTGTATCGTCCATTAAAACCGATATATAATTGGAGGCATTCTGGATATTACTTTTGGCGTAGCGTAGTTGATTTTCAATTTCTACCACCCGTACTTCTGCCGCAAGCATATCCGATTTTTGAAGGTATCCTTGTTGGAAACGGTCGTTCGCCATTCGTTTATTATCTAGGGCCGCCTCTTTGGCTTTTTCCAAAACCGCGACCGTTTTATAGGCCAGCTGTAATTGCATATAGGCCTTGCTTACTTCAAGGTCAATATATTCGTGGGTACGCTCAGATTGGAATTCGGCGGCGTTTAATTTGGCCCGGGCCGCTTTTCTTTGAAACAGTCCATCCAAATTCAATAAAGGTTGTTGTATTTGAATACGTGTGGCATAATCCTCTATTTGCGAAGGATTGTTCAATAGGTCTGGATTAAAATCGCCTTGGGTCAGAATTCCCTGATTTAATTTAGAACCGAAAGCCATCAACGGATTCGTGGTCGCGATACCGGTATGTGATATCCCCAAATTAGGTAAGATTACGGCATCGGCCTGATTTAAATCTCCCTTTGCCATTAAAATATCCTGTTGTGCTATTTTTATGGTGTTGTTGTTTTCTTTCACCTTGGCCAATACCTCCAACTTTGAAATCAGCGTAGGCTCTTGGGTCGAAACGTAATGGGAAAATAGGCTTGTAATAACTATAAGTAGCGTTGTTTTCATTGATTATTTGCTATAAATCCAATTATTTTTAAACAAAATTAGCGTCAAAAAGAAGACTGGTCAGTAACTTAGGTTACCTGTAGTTTAACTCATAATGCCTATTTAATATAAATGTAGCACCTGTTTAGGGTTGACAAAATGACCCATGTCAATCGAGGTTTAAAGGACAGGGGATTGTCATAAAAAAGAGCGTTCCTTTAACAGGAACGCTCTTCTTCATCAATCAAAAAAACTATTAACTACCTAAACTATTTTTTAAAATGCACTTCAATCCTTTAAGGAGTTGATTCCTCCCTGTAGATCATAAATTTTTTCAAAACCTATTTTCGCCAATTCTTTAGCAGCCTTTTGACTACGATTACCAGACCTGCAATACATATAAACTGCCTCTTCTTTGTTCAATTTTCGAATACTCTTTTTAAACTTAAATGGTTGAAACCAATCTACGTTTAATGCCCCCTTGATATGTTCACTGTTATATTCCTTTGGAGTTCTTACGTCTATTAATTGTACTTGCTTATCTAAAACAGCTATCAAAAACTCGTTAGACTGTAATAATTGAATATTGTTAGGGCTCGATTCATTTTTACCAAAGAGAAAATCAAAAAATGTCATATTGATTTGGGTTCTTACGTTTAAAAGGAAACAGGTTTTTAAACCATTACTCCCAGGGGTCGATAATAAAGACCGATATTGACTTTGAGGGAACATTATTTAGGTCAATAATTAAAAGTCAGCATCTATCCCGGTCCGAATATCATACTAACAAAAATACTTATAGGCACAGATTGCCCAAGTAACTTTTGTTACATAGCTGCGCATTTTAAAGTTAAATATGTCTTAAAAGAATAGAACTGTATCCTCCGGTAGCATGCAATATCCCTGGTCAGGTAAATGTGAACAAGCGGGTTTTTCGAATTAAACTTCCTTGCCTTTCAGCATCTTATGCCAGTACAAATAAGGAAGAATATATTTCTTGAGTATCCATAATCGCCAATGTTCTTTAGAGGAGTCCTTTATGAGCAAGCGTTTCAACTTAGGATCGGGTTTGAATTCCTTGGTATAATCAAACTCGGCCAATACCATTTTACCATACCCTGTCAAAAATGGACAAGAAGAATAACCGTCATATTTTTTCGTACTTAATTTTTGGTCTTTTATTAAGGACATAACATTGAATACCACCACTGGAGCTTGCTTTCGAATGGCGGCACCTGTCTTTGAAGTGGGTACGTTGGTAACATCGCCCAAACCAAAAATGTTACTATATTGGATATGTTGCAGGCTGTAGGGGTCTACATCCAACCAACCGGACGAATCCGCCAGCAAGGAATTTTTAATAAAGTCCGGAGCCGTATTAGGTGGCACCAAGTGAAGCATATCGTACTTAATGCCTAACAGTCCGCTTTTATTGAAAGTCTCTAAAGTTATCGGATTATGTTCTTTAGCTTCTGGGCTTACCTGAAACCAAGCTACTCGTTTATCGCTTTCTATTTTCTTTAGTTCCCAACTAAATTTGATGTTGATTCCTTTTCTATTGACCACCTTTATCAAGGTCTCCGCAATTTCAGGCACCGCAAATATGGCATCCCCGGAAGTGGCATAGACAACTTTAGTTTTTTTCTTGACACCGGATTTCTTGAAATGGTCATCTGCCAGATACATAATCTTTTGAGGCGCACCTCCACATTTATAAGGCTTGGGCGGTTGGGTAAACAAGGCGGTACCGCCCTTGAAATTTTTAATGACTTTCCACGTATGGTTAGGATTGGTATAATTACTGCAGACTACTCCTTTGTCCAAGGCTTCTGTTAAACCTTCTACCAAGCTGGTGTCCAATTTTAGCCCTGGCGCAACTATCAGATACTCGTATGTTAGTTTTCGATTACTTTCCAGAATAACGGAATTATTTTCGGGGTCAATTGAAATAGCCCTGTCCTGAATCCAATCGGCATTCTTTGGAATGACCGATTTCATAGGCCGTTTGGTACTATCA
>JBARUM010000359.1:0-1652 GCA_049645725.1 Maribacter sp. | reverse complement strand
ATATTTGGTCGTCCTTCGTCTGAAACATTTCTACCGCCAATAATCCAGTCAATCCTATCTTTTCAGAAACTTTTAGGGCAAGTTCGCGAGCTTTGTTCGCTACTTTTCCACCTATACGCGCGGGGCAGATAACATACTCTACTTGGTTAGCTTCCGGGTGAAATTCCATTTCTACGACAGGATAAGTCTTTACATCTCCATCAGCATTTCTAGCCACGATAACCGCCAACTCATTTTTAAAGTCTATCATTTCCTCGGCAATACATTCTCCAGATGGTAGCCCTTCCAAATCTTCCATTTTGCGAACAACCTTTACGCCTTGTCCGTCATAACCAAATTGAGCGGCTTTCCATATGAAAGGAAGTTCTAATCCACCGTTCAATAAACTATCCTCAATTTCACTTTTGTAGGCAAAACGGTGAAACTCCGCCGTAGGAATATCGTTATCCACGTAAAAGAGCTTTTGTTTGGCCTTGTTCTGTATAATTCTCAACGCGCTCGGTTGCGGGTATACCTTTATACCCTCTTGTTCCAGTTTTTCTAAAGCGTCAAGATTTACGTTTTCTATTTCAATGGTCAGGACATCTACCTTTTTTCCAAAATTATAGACATCATCAAAATCCATTAAATCTCCCAAAACAAATTCGTTACTGGCAATTTTACAAGGTGCATCCTTAGAAGCTTCTAAAACAGAGGTATGAATGTCCAGCTTTCTAGTTTCGTAGAGCATCATTTTGCCCAATTGCCCACCACCTAATATACCTAGTTTAAAACCTGAAGAGAAATAATCCATATCTAAATGGGTCTTTTTTAAATTAAACAAGACCTTATTTGGTACAAAAATACATTTAAATTTAAGAATCCGATTCCCCAAAATCTAAAAAACACGGGGCAAAACGCTATCTTTGCCAACCTTACTAATTTTTTAAAATTGATACAGCTCCACGACAAATTTTTCAAACGTTTTCTAAGCGAAAAGGAAATTGCACTTGCAGTTCAACGCGTTGCGGATCAAGTTGCAGCCGACTACAAGGACAAAACTCCAATTTTTGTTGGTGTCTTGAATGGGTCATTTATGTTCGTGTCGGATTTTTTGAAGGCTTATCAACATCCTTGCGAAGTGTCTTTTGTTAAATTAAGCTCGTACCAAGGGCTTACTTCAACGGGAATCGTGGAGACCTTACTGGATTTGCCCGATAATATTGATGGACGGAGTGTAATTATTCTTGAGGATATTATTGATACCGGACGAACATTAAAGGAATTGGTACATCTGTTTTCCAATACAAACGTAAAGGAGTTTAAAATTGCCAGTCTATTCTACAAATCTGAAGTCTATAACGGGGAGTATGCTATTGATTATTTTGGACTGGAAATCCCTGACCGATTTATCGTCGGCTACGGATTAGACTATAAAGAATTAGGAAGAAATTTAAAAGAAGTATACCAACTAAACCAAAAACATATGATCAATCTTGTACTCTTTGGAAAACCAGGTGCCGGAAAAGGAACCCAGGCTCAATTCTTAAAAGAACAGTACAATCTTAAACACATTTCTACAGGAGACGTATTTCGTTATAACATCAAAAACGGAACTGAACTTGGTATTTTGGCCAAATCATATATGGACAAGGGAGATTTGGTGCCAGATG
>JBARUM010000358.1:0-5942 GCA_049645725.1 Maribacter sp. | reverse complement strand
GCGCTGTAGTGGTTTAAGTTCCTCTGGCTTTTCAGTATACCCAAGACTTAGATTGTATTCCGTTAAGTCATGAATTTTAGCATAGTTCTCATCGTCTATTAACTGATATTCTGGTGAAACCTCAGGTGGGCTATCATACCCTTCTTTCAAATGATAGAAAATACCGCTATTACCGCCTTCTGGAAGTTTCCATTCTACATGAAGTTCAAAGTTTTCAAATTTCTCGACGGCGTAGATAATATCTTTACCACCTTTATAGTCTTGCTCTAGTCCAAGCGCTGTGTCAAAAGTGAGTTCCCCGTTTTTGGCGACCCAGCCAGGTGGTAAGGTTTCTCCGTTATAAGCTCGCCATCCTTCCGTACTGGTGCCATCAAAAAGTACTATCCATTCTTCTTGGGCTTCTGTAGGTATTGATGTGTCTAATTTTGCTTGTTTTTTATCGCTCTTACAAGCGTAAGTAATAATCAGTACTGATAAAAGTATTCTTATATGTTTCATTTTTCCAAAAATTAGTAAACCTAACTTAAGGAAAAAAATAATGGTGTTAAACTTTTTTAGCTTAACACCATTATTTTGTATGACTTAAAAGGTAAAATTACCTATGAATAGTCTGCGTCCGATCAGGACCCACGGAGACTATTTTTATAGGTACTTCCAGTTCTTTTTCTAAGAAATCAATATAGGCAATCAAAGTTTCAGGTAATTGTTCTTTTTTGGTCATTTGGGTTAAATCTGCTTCCCAACCTTTCATTTCCGTGTAAATGGGGGTGACATTTTCAGCTTCTATATTCTAGGGTAAATGGGTTATTTTATTGCCTTTATAATTATAGGCAGTACAGACTTTTAATTTCTTAAATCCACTTAAGACATCACCCTTCATCATCATTAATTCGGTAACGCCATTGATTTGTACCGCATATTTTAAGGCTACCAAATCTAGCCACCCGCATCTTCTGGGTCTTCCTGTAGTTGCTCCAAATTCGTTGCCCACCCGTCCCATGGTTTCTCCGTCTTTATCAAACAATTCCGTTGGGAAGGGACCGCTTCCAACGCGGGTTGTATAGGCCTTGAAAATGCCCTTTACATCTCCAATTTTATTTGGTGCTACTCCTAAACCGGTGCAAGCACCAGCCGCAGTAGTATTAGAAGAGGTAACGAAAGGGTAGGTTCCAAAATCAATATCCAATAATGATCCTTGAGCTCCTTCGGCCAGTATTTTTTTCCCCTCTTTTTGAGCTCTGTATAAATACTCTTCGCTATCAATAAACGTGAGCTCCTTTAATTCAACAATGGATTTAAAAAAATCCGCTTCCAGCTCCGCCAGATTATACTGGATATCAACGTTGTAAAATCCAATCATGGCCTCATGTTTATTGGCTAGGGCTCTATACTTTTCTTTCCAATCGCTTAATTCCAGATCTCCAATACGCATACCGTTTCTGCCGGTTTTATCCATATAGGTTGGGCCTATTCCTTTGAGCGTAGAGCCAATTTTAGCTTTTCCTTTAGAGGCTTCGGAAGCTGCATCCAACAAACGGTGTGTGGGAAGGATTAGATGTGCTTTTCTGGAAATCAGTAATTTAGATTTGATATCAAGATTGAATTTTTTTAGGGCATCCAATTCTTTTTTAAAAATAACGGGGTCTATTACTACACCGTTACCAACAACATTTACTGCATTTTTATGAAAAATACCAGAAGGGATGGTATGTAGGACATGCTTTATACCATCGAATTCCAAGGTGTGACCTGCGTTTGGACCACCTTGAAAACGGGCGATTATATCATAATTCTTGGTTAATACATCAACAATTTTTCCTTTTCCTTCGTCACCCCATTGTAGGCCTAACAATAAATCTACTGCCATTTAATATCCTTGGTTAGTTATTCGTATTCTCTTCTTTGTTTTTTGTACCATAGAAATAAAGGGAATGAGTGTTGATTTTAATATCAAATACTTCTTCTATGGTCTTTTTTATAGATTGAATTCTGGGATCACAAAACTCCATCACTTCTCCTGTGTCCGTTAGGATGACATGGTCGTGCTGTCTATCAAAATATGATTTTTCGTATTGTGCCTGATTCTTGCCAAATTGATGCTTTCGTACCAATTTACAATCCAATAAAAGTTCTATGGTATTGTATAATGTTGCTCTACTTACGCGATAATTTTTATTTTTCATGTTGATGTAGAGAGATTCTATATCAAAATGCTCTTCACTGTCATAAATCTCTTGAAGTATTGCGTAGCGTTCTGGAGTTTTCCTATGTCCATTTTCCTCTAAAAAGGTGTTGAAGACGTTTTTTACAATTTCTTGGTTCTTATTGGGCGCCATTTGAGCTTCATTAATGTACAAATGTACAGCTAAATTTTAATTCGTTTTCTATAGCCGTGTTACTTTGTCTATACCGTTTATATGCTTTAGATTTTGGATTAATTTGTTCAAAATGGCGTTGTTTTTAACAACTACTGTAATCCGACCGGTGAAAGTTCCGCCATCTGTGCTAAAATTTAAATTTCTCATGTTCACGTGCATATTATCAGAGATAACCTCAGTAATATCACTTACCAGCCCTAGATTATCAATACCTGTTAATTGTATGTCCGCTTTAAATTCTTCCTGTGACGAATCTACCCATTTCGCTGAAATGATGCGATACGCATAATTTGACTGAAGCGATATAGCGTTGGGACAATTTTTCTTATGTACTTTAATTCCCTCGGATACACTTACAAATCCAAATACGGCATCTCCTGGAATAGGATTGCAGCATTGAGAAAGTTTATAATCCAGTTTTTCCTCCTCTGTTCCAAACACGAGCATATCATATTTGGAAGTTATTTCATCTTTATTAACGTCTTCCGGAGGCGGAGATGTTCTAATCTTGTTCTTAATGAAAATGATACATGCGTTATTGTAAGAAGATGCAAAGTCCTTGATCATTTGATTATCGATAGATCCCATGCCAACTCTATAAAAAAGGTCTAAACTTGTCTTTAATTTAAAGAAGACAACCATTTTATTGATTGAATCTTCGTTCAGGGTAACCTTTTGAGATTTAAGTTTTCTTCTAAGAATTTCCTTTCCTTCCTCGGCCAAGGATTTTTTCTCTTCGCGTAAAACGGATTTGATTTTTGCTCTTGCTCTTGCAGTAGTCGCGTAATCCAGCCAGTTTTGATTTGGTTTTGCTTGATCTGATGTTATAATTTCTAACTGATCTCCACTATGTAAAGTTGTATTTAGGGGCACCAATTTACCATTTACTTTTGCTCCACGTGTGCGCATTCCTACCTCAGTATGAATATTAAAAGCAAAGTCAAGCGGAGTAGCCCCTTTGGGCAATGACTTTAATTCACCCTTAGGAGTAAATACAAATATTTCCTTTGAGTATAGATTTAGTTTAAACTCTTCCACAAAGTCCACCGCATTGGTGTTTGCATTCTCTAAGGCTTCCTGTAGCTTATTCAACCACACCTCTATACCTTGTTCTTTTTGATTGCCATGTTTGTATTTAAAATGAGCGGCGTACCCCTTTTCGGCAATCTCATGCATTCGTTCACTTCTTATCTGTACTTCTACCCACTTTCCCTTGGGCCCCATAACAGTAATATGCAAGGCCTCGTAACCAGTTGATTTGGGCGAGGAAATCCAATCACGAAGTCTAACAGGGTTTGGTGTAAAGTGATCGGTAACAATGGAATATATTTTCCAAGCGAGAAATTTTTCATTCTGTGCGTCGGACTTATATATTATACGAATAGCAAATTTGTCATAAATCTCATCAAAGCCTACATTTTGGGTTTTCATTTTCCTCCTCATGGAGAAAATTGATTTCATTCGACCTTTGATGACATAGTTCAGTCCTTCTTTTTTAAGGGAATTATCAATAATCTCAGAAAAGGAATCTATATAGGCTTGTTGTTCTTCCTTGCTGTCCTCTATTTTACTTTTAATGTCATAGTAGACCTCAGGTTCCGTATACTTTAAACTAAGATCTTCTAGCTCCGTTTTTATGTTGTAAAGACCTATTCTATGGGCAAGAGGAGCATATATGTACAAGGTTTCAGATGATATTTTCACCTGTTTATGCTCTGGCATGGCGTCCATAGTGAGCATATTGTGGTAACGGTCTGCAATCTTGATAATGATAACCCGCACATCATCATTTAGGGTAAGCAACATTTTCCTAAAATTCTCCGCTTGTTGGGAGATGTTCATGTCTTTTTTTAGGTGAGATATTTTTGTTAGGCCGTCCACAATTCTAGCCACTGTTTCCCCGAACATGCGATCAATATCGTCCAGCGTATATTCGGTATCTTCAACCACATCATGAAGTAAGGCCGATGCAATAGAAACAGCGTCAAGGCCAATTTCCGAGGCTACTATTTTGGCTACGGCAATAGGATGAAAAACATAGGCCTCCCCAGATTTTCTGCGTTGGTTCTTATGTGCATCAACGGCAACCTCAAAAGCGCTCCGTATTAGCGTTTTATCATCATCGGTCAATGTTTGATAACTAATACGAAGTAACTCCTTGTATTGCTTTGCAATAAGTTTATTCTCTTGTTCTAAAGCAGCCTGTGTCATTCTAGATTAAAATTACCATAATCTTATCTGCTAGACAACAAAAACTATGCCTTTAAATTTCGTATTCTATCAATAAGAGGAGGGTGAGAGTAGTGCATAAAAACGTATGCTGGGTGAGGGGTTAAGTTACTTAAGCTATTCTTGGACAGTTTTTTTAATGAACTGACCAAAGGCAAAGCCTTGTACGTATTTTTAGCAAAATCATCTGCCTCATATTCAAATTGTCTGGAAAAATGATTCATTAATAAACCGGTAATTTCCGAAACAGGGCTATATAATATTCCAAAGCCTATAAGAGCGGCATGAAAACTCGGTCTATCTACTCCTATAGCCAAAGAAAGAATAGGGTTATTTATAAAAAGTGATAGTAGAAATAACATAAAACCAGTTACTAAAATTGAACTTATTAAGTTGTAAATAATATGTTTTCTCTTGTAATGACCAATTTCGTGGGCCAATACGGCTACAATCTCATCCTCATCCAAATCATGGATTAAAGTATCATAAAGAGTAACCCTTTTTTCTTTTCCGAAACCAGAGAAATAAGCATTTGCTTTTGTGGATCTTTTTGAGCCGTTTATTACAAAAATGTTGTTGAGTTCAAAACCTACTTTTTTTGCATAAGCTTCTATCTTCTCTTTTAAACTGCCCCCTGCTAAAGGCTGTTGCTTGTTGAACAGAGGAACAATTAGTCTACTGTAAAACAGATTCATAAACAAGGTGAAAATTGTTATAAGTCCCCACGTATATAACCAAAAATTAGTTCCTGCCCATTGAAAAAACCAAATAACCAGGGATAGTATAATCCCACCTAAAATAATGATCATCAGCCAACCTTTGAACTTGTCCAAAATAAAGGTTTTGATTGTGGTTTTATTGAAGCCAAACTTCTCTTCAATAACAAAAGTTCGGTAGCAGGAAAAAGGGGTACTTAATATATCGCTACCAATCATGATAATGCCAAAGAACAACAATGCCTGTAAAATGGGATTCCCTGTAATACTTGTTACTTTATTATCTACCCATCCAAATCCTCCTAGAACTATAAAGCCCAGAATTAGTAAAAGAGAGAAAACAGATGTAATAATACCAAATTGGTAATTAGTCATTTTATAGGACTGGGATTTTTGGTATTCCTCTGCATTATATACATCTTTTAGGTCATCTGGAACGGGATCTTTAAAACGTTTTGAGTTAAGATAGTTCAGAGCGGTCGTAAGTAGAAACTCGCCTATTAATATTGCCAGAATGCAGTAAAAAATAAGTGTGTTATCCATAGAAATTTATTGAACTCAATGAAGCTAAAGTTTAAAAATCTGTTTTGTTGTCAGTTCAACTTACGCTGTCTCTTTG
>JBARUM010000357.1:0-3834 GCA_049645725.1 Maribacter sp. | reverse complement strand
AACTTCATACACTTCGGTCTTTAATAAATCTGCAATAGGGCTTAGGTCTACACCGCCATCACCGTATTTGGTGTAAAATCCTACGCCAAAGTCTTCTACCTTGTTTCCGGTTCCAGCTACGAGATATTTATTTAGGGCCGCAAAGTAATACAGGCTTGTCATGCGTAATCTTGCCCTTGTATTGGCCAAGGACATAAAACGTTCCTCCTCGTCTTCCACATTAGGGAACGCTGCCACCAAGCTATCGAAGACAGCGGTAAGGTTCACCGGTTGTCTTTTCACGTTCTTAAAATTACTCTGTAGCCAGTCAATATGTCTTGATGCCCTATCGGATTGATTCTCTGATTGATGAATGGGCATTTCAAGGCAAAGTAACTCTAGTCCCGTTTTAGCACAAAGGGTTGAGGTCACCGCAGAATCTATTCCACCGGAAACTCCTATTACAAAACCTTTTTGTTTTGCGTTGGTAGCATAATCCCTTAACCAATCAACTATATAATCTATTACTTTTTCCGTTTGCATATCACTATCAATATTTATTTAAATCGATTAACTTTGCCTTAAAAATAAGTTGTACTTGCTGAAAAAGGAAATGTATTTGGAAATACTTCATATGAAAAAAAGCATTTTTACCGTATCATCAATTTTGATGATTTTTATTGGATGTAATGACACGGACAAGCTGGCCGCTGAAGTTGAGAAAATACCTATTGACTTAAAGGTTTCACGTTTTGATCGTGAGTTTGCGCGGGCTACTCCAGATTCCCTATCAAAGTTGCGTAAGGTTTATCCCTATTTGTTTCCTGCCCCTGATAGTATTTGGGTACAAAAAATGCAAGATTCCCTACAAATAGAATTATTTCAAGAAGTAGGAAATACCTTTAATAGTTTTGAGGATGAGGAAAAAGGGTTGATACAATTTTTCAAATACGCTAAGTATTATTTCCCCGAGTTTAATGTTCCTCGTGTCATTACAATGACCAATGATGTTAGGTATGACGATAGAATTATACTTACGGATACCTTAATGCTCATAGGGCTCGATAATTATTTAGGGCCAGAGCATAAATACTATGGTGGCTTTCAACGCTATATTGCTAAAAATTTAGACCGTCAATATTTGGTGAGTGATGTGGCTAATGCGTTCGCGAAGAAAGTAGTTCCACGACCGCGCGATCGTACTTTTTTGGCACGTATGATATATTTTGGAAAGGAGTTGTTTCTTAAGGACAAGTTGATGCCTTATGACGATGATACAATTAAAATTGGATATACTCAGGATGAAATGGATTGGGCAATTGCCAATGAAGAACCCATTTGGCGGAATTTTATAGAGCAGGAATACCTGTACAGTACCGACAATAAACTAAACCTTCAGTTTTTGGATTCTGCACCATTTTCAAAATTTGGTCTGGAATTGGATAATGAATCTCCGGATAGGCTTGGCAGGTATATTGGCTGGCAGATTGTCCGGTCGTTTATGGAGAACAATGATGTTGACCTAAAGCAACTATTGACGATGCCCGAAGAAGAATTATTTAAAAAATCTAATTACAAACCCAGAAATTAAATGGCAGACTTACATACATCGGAAATAACATTACGCGTTGGATTGGATGAAAATCGTGTACCGGAGAAACTTTCATGGTCTGCCCAAGACGGGGGTATAGATAATGAAGATGCAAAGGCCATGCTGCTATCTGTCTGGGATAGTAAAAACCAAGAGTCTTTAAAGATTGATCTCTGGACCAAGGATATGCCGGTAGACGAAATGAAAACCTTTTTTCATCAAACCCTGGTTTCCCTATCCGAGACCTTTATGAAAGCTACGCAAGATGAAAAGATGACTGCTACCATGAAAGATTTCTGTGATTATTTTGCCGAGAAAATGGATTTGAAAGAATAGTATACGGTTTCAAAGTTCCCAAGGGATAGAGGACTTCACCTTAACTGGTTTTTTAGTTTTCTCATTTCCCAGTAAAATCATAGAAGTTCAATTCATTTACCAATCCATCCATTTCTTTGATAAAGAAGGTTATAAAATAGGATGTCTCCTAATCTCTCAACACAAATAGTGGCATAATAAGAATTGAATAGGTGAATAATATCTACCCTATTTTTTATATCTAGTTACCTGCTGGCTTTTCTTTTCGCAAACTTGCTAGCGTTGACAGACAACATACTCTTTTACAGTTTTGGCTTTAAGCGACTTGGCAATATATATGGTGAGCTTTGGCCTATTCCGATTCTCCGTTTATCGTTTCCATTATTTCTCTAAAACTATTCAGTCCAGATTCTATGTTCTCAATAATTTCATTTGCTAAAATGTCTGGATCCGGTAGATTGTCTAAATCTGTCAAACTTTTGTCTTTAAGCCAAAAAATGTCTAAACTGGTTTTCTCTCTCGCAATGATTTCATCATACGTGTATTTTCTCCATCTTCCTTCTTCATTTTCTTCGCTCCAAGTTTCTTTTCGTTTGTTAATGTTATTGCCATTATACAACTCAATAAACTCTTTTAAATGCTCTTGGCGCATTGGACTTTTCTTTGGTGTATGATGTACGTTTGTTCTGTAATCATAAAACCAAACATACTTTGTCCATGCTTCCTTACTGGCAGGTTTATTAATGAAAAATAAAACGTTTGCTTTAACCCCTTGAGCATAAAATATACCAGTTGGCAGTCTGAGTATTGTGTGCAATTCAGCAGTTTTCATCAATTGCTTTCTCACTTCTTCGCCAGCTCCTCCTTCAAATAAAACATTATCAGGAAGTACAACTGCTGCCTCACCGTTTATTCTCATTTGAGTTTTTATATGTTGCAAAAAGTTCAGTTGCTTATTGGACGTTGTTTCCCAAAAATCTTGTCGATTATAACTTAAGTCTTCTTTTACTATCTCACCTTGCTCATTGGTAAAAGTCATACTGCTTTTTTTACCAAAAGGTGGATTTGCTAAAACATAATCGTAGCGTTCGCCATCATCTGAAATTAAAGCATCATTTGGATTTATAAAAGATTCTCCGTCTATTTCTCCAATGTTGTGCAAATACATATTCATTAAGCACATTCTACGGGTATTGGCAACAATTTCGTTACCGTAAAAGGTTTTGTTCTTTAAAAACTCCTTTTCCTCTCTATCTAATTTGTTGTTATCTACAATCCAATCGTAAGCCGCTAAAAAAAAACCACCAGTTCCACAGGCTGGGTCAACAATGGTTTTCATTGGTTCTGGTTGTACACAAGCTACCATTGTTTTTATCAATGCTCTTGGTGTGAAATATTGTCCTGCGCCACTTTTGGTATCTTCCGCGTTTTTCTCTAAAAGCCCTTCATATATTTTACCTTTTATATCTGCTCCCATTAGTGACCAATCTTCTTTATCAATTAGATTGATGACTTTTAATAATTTGGCTGGATCTTGTATTTTATTCTGACTTTTAGTAAAAATTTGTCCAAGCGTTCCTTTTTCTGTGGAAAGTGTGCGCAATAATTGGCTGTAAAAAGACTCTAATTCGGCACCACGTTTTCCAGAAAGTGTTTCCCAATTGCAAGTTTCACTATCTGCAATTTCATTGCCTTCAACATCTTTTAATTTAGGGAAAACTAAACCTTTATTGTAAGGTGGTTTATTGAGTTCATCTGCCATTTTTAAGAATAGCAAATAGGTGATTTGTTCTAAATAGTCGCCGTAACCTACACCATCATCGCGTAGTACGTTGGCAAGATTCCATATTTTTGATATTATTGAGCTGTCAGTCATTTTATTTATTTCTATTTAATACGCTAATTACCAAACGTTTTACGGTTTCCATTTCTTCTGGTTTGCTAGAAGC
>JBARUM010000356.1:0-1866 GCA_049645725.1 Maribacter sp. | reverse complement strand
CTTCCAAGACCATCAATTACAATTATTTTAATGGTTGGTTTACTCTCTTTTAAATTGAAGTATTTGTCCAATTCTGTTTTACTGCTGGACGCCTTTATTAAGGGATACTCTTCAGTGCCCTCATAGGTGTTGGAAGCAAATATTTCTTGACCTATCCGCTCTATTACATGTTGGGTCTTATTTTCATTGACCGCCTTCTTTTCGGAATATAACGTGGCTAAGAACAAACTGAACAAGATGATGGTGAAAGGATACATCCTACTAATAACCTTATAAAAAGATGAAATATATTTATAGCTAAAGTGGCAAACAAGAATACAAATTAGTAACATTCCTAAAATCTGAAAAATTGATATCCCACCATTTATAATAGACCAGCTCAGGAAATTGGCACCAAGTATTTCATAGTTCTCTACATAGTAATTTACAAGGACTACCTCGAATAACAACAGTATTAGAATAATAATTTTGACCGTTAAAAAGCCTTTACCTGGCTTCCAATTCTCCATAAGGTTAAAAAGGAAAGCCAAAAAAATAGCACATACAGAGGCAAAACCAAGATGATGTAGTAGTAGTATGAAAAAGCTTTTATTTATAATACTATCCAAAACGCCAGAGAAATATAACGACGTATTTTGATAGATGGACAAAACAACAAGCCCCAAAAAGAAGGCGATAACCAAAGGAACAAAATCCTTTAATTTTTTAGACCTAGGGTCTATTTGTATATTTTGTAACTCGTGCATCTTATGTTGCTTTGGCAAATCCTTTTCGAACTTGTGATCCCCAGCCAGATTTTATTTTAAATAGTTTTTTATAATTGCCCCTAATTGCGGACCACACAACTAAGGGGTGAAACGTAACGGGCTCAATAATGGCACATAACATTAAAATAAGTATGTCCTTCGTCTTTTTGTATTCATTATAGGAATACACGTCCCATAGTATTGCGTAAAAGGAAAACATGATGGAAAAAACATATACGGTTACCGTTATAGCAATGAAAAAGTCCCAGTTTAATATACCCAACCAATAAAAAAGTATAATGGTGAAAAAGCCAAAAAACTCCAAGATAGGAGCTAGCCATTCATAAAAGAACCAATATGGGTAGCTTAGCATTCCCAAACGCCCGAATTTTGGGTTAAAGAACATGTCTTTATGCTTGTACAAGGTCTCTAAATTGCCTCTTGCCCAACGGTCCCTTTGATTTACCAATATTTTTGTGTCTTCAGGAACCTCAGTCCAACATAGGGGATCAGGAATATATTCAACGGTATATGGAAGTTTGCGCTCGTGCATGTAACGGCGCATCTTAAAAACAATTTCCATATCCTCCCCAACGGTATTGGTATCATAGCCATCTACCGCTAGGGCTATTTCCCTATCAAAAAAACCAAATGCACCGGAGATTATTAATAAGCTGTCTATCCTGCCCCATGCCATACGACCTAAAATAAATGACCGCGTATACTCTAAGAGCTGAAATCTTGCCAGCCAATTTGAAGGTAATCTAATTTCCTCTAATTGTCCGCCCTGTATAACGCAAGAATTAGCGACCCTAATAACACCTCCAACGGCGATTACCCTTTTCTCTGAACGTTGAAAAAATGATTTCACAACATGCAGCAGGGCATCAGGCAAAAGCAAACAATCCACATCTATACAACCTACATATTGATTAGTAGAAAGCGCCATTCCAGTATTCAACGCATCGGATTTACCTCCATTTTCCTTATCAATAACGGTTAGTTTTGAAAATGCCTTGTGTGGGGATTTGTATATTCCCCTAATAGGTTTAGATTTCCACTCAGGATCAATTTCTTGCTCTATTTGTATCAGGTCATAGGCATTTATCATCTTTTGTAA
>JBARUM010000355.1:0-2036 GCA_049645725.1 Maribacter sp. | reverse complement strand
TGGCTCCCTGATCGTGACCGAAGAGATTTTGAACATTTTTGGCACATCCGAGAAAGACGATATATTGCCCGGAAAGGTCATTAATTTTTTTAAGGAACCTGAAAAGCTGAAAATACTTTTGAGCAATGTAATTCGCAAAGCTGCTTCCTTCGATGAGATTTTGGAGACTAGCACATCGCCAAAAAAATACATTAGGGCTGTTGGCAAGCCCATATTAAAGGGGCAAAAAGTTTTTAAAGTAATTGGCGTTTATCAAGATGTTACCGAACAACAGATAAAGGAAAGAAGCCTAAGACTATACAAGGAGATAATAGACAATGCCGAGGATTTGATATACGTCTATAATAGAAAGGGAAATTTGCTTCATTACAGCGAATCTATAATTGAACAATTGGGATTCAGTAAGCAGCAATTGGATTCGTTTACCATATTCGATTTGGATGCTACAATAACCCCTGAATGGTGGATATCACATTTTGACGAAATAGTTGAAAAAAAATCCATACGTTTTGAATGGTTAATAGCAAGAAAGGATGGCACCAAGTTTCCGGTCGATATTACGGCAAATCATCTGACTTATGACGGGGAAGATCTTAACTGTGCCGTAATCCGAAATATTACAGAACGGAAGATGAGGGATTTGAAACTCTATGAAGCCTTAGAGGAAATAAAGTCACTTAAAGACCGCCTCGAAATTGAAAATGAGTATTTACAAGAAGAAATTAGTGGTAAGATCAATTACGGTAATATCATTTGCAAGAGTGAGGCATTCAAAAAAGTGTTGGATAAGGTCGAGCAAGTGGCACCTACCGATACTTCGGTACTGATTACGGGCGAATCAGGCACGGGAAAAGAGTTGATTGCAAGTGCCTTACATGCCAACAGCAAAAGAAACGAAAGGCCATTGATCAAGATAAATTGTGCGACCTTACCCAAAGAACTTATTGAAAGTGAACTGTTCGGACATAAGAAAGGGGCTTTCACCGGGGCAATAAACGATAAGGTAGGTAAATTTTCTTTGGCCGACGGGGGAACTATTTTTCTTGATGAAATAGGCGAAATGCCCATTGATTTGCAACCTAAACTTTTACGTGTACTTCAAGAGGGCGAGTTTGATGAACTGGGTGGTTCAAGAACAATTAAAGTAGATGTCAGGATAATCGCCGCTACAAACAGAAAGCTTGAAGAAATGATAAAAGTGGGTGCTTTTAGGGAGGACCTGTATTATCGCTTAAATGTATTTCCCATATATAATATTCCGCTGCGCGCAAGAAAGGAGGATGTGCCACTTTTGGCACAGTATTTTTTAGAGAAGTATTCTGCAAAAGCAGGAAAAGCATTCAAACGATTATCAAAGAAAACCATTGATGCCTTAATGGCCTACAATTTTCCGGGAAATATTAGAGAACTGGAAAACTTAATTGAACGCGCCGTTATCATCGAATCGGGAACAACATTAAACCCAGGAAGTTGGATACCTAAAACGGGGGCGTCAATCAATAAGGACGATTTTAAATCTTTTGAAGAAATGCAGCGAGATTATATCATAGCTGTTTTAGACCATACCAATTGGCGTGTTAGCGGAGTACATGGGGCGGGAACAATTCTTAAAATGAAGGACAAGACCCTATTTGCAAAAATTAAACGCTTGGGTATTGAAAAGGAAATACGTTTAAAAAACAATTAAAATGAAATCGTCATAGTGCCGCTGGATACGTTCAATTTTATGACATATCATTGTTGCAGTTATTTGATTCATACCAGAACAAAAAAAACAAGTACTTAAAGGTTATTACGACAGAATGTAGTATCAAGAATCACCTTGCCTTCCATTTGGCCCGACATACCTTTGGGACCACGGTCACATTGTTGAACGAAGTGCCTTTGGTAACGGTATCCAAAATGTTGGGCCATACCAAATTATCCACGACCTAACGGTACTCCCGGATCGTAGAAAAAAAATCAGCAAGGACATACAGGCACTAAAGGTTAAATTGCGCTCCGATGAACGGGAAAGGGAACATAGGGAAGACCAC
>JBARUM010000354.1:0-2201 GCA_049645725.1 Maribacter sp. | reverse complement strand
TTCGCCAGGAACATGATATATCTTTGGAGAACCATAGCATAAGTAGGTTAAGTTCATGGTAAGATTTGGGGAAAAAAGGTGGAGCAATGCTCTGCCTTTTTTATTACCATTAATCCGATAGTCCTTTGCCCAATTACGTTGACAACCACTTACGTCAAAAAAGAAATTCCAAAAAAAAGAATTAAAAATTTCTTAAAATTTCTTTTTTTATTTCCCACAATACCAGTAATTTAGTGACGCCATAGCATAAGTAGGTTAAGTTTATGGTAAGATTTGGGACGAAAAGGGTGGAGGTTTCTCCGCCCTTTTCTATACCTAAAATCATGAAAAAAGCTACTTAAAAATTTCTTCTTAAGTAGCTGTTAACCTATTAGTTAGTAAGAATTTTCTTTATAATTCTATTTATTTTCGACGTATCGTTTTTCAACCTCATCCCAATTAATAATATTGAAAAAAGCATTCACATAATCCGGTCTTCTATTTTGGTAATTTAAATAGTAAGCGTGTTCCCAAACGTCCAATCCGAGAATAGGATGACCACCACAACCAACACCGGGCATCAATGTATTATCTTGGTTTGGAGTTGTACAAATTTCTACTTTTCCTCCTTTTTGCACGCAAAGCCAAGCCCAACCAGAACCAAAGCGCGTTCCTGCCGCAGCACTAAATTTTTCCTTAAACCCATCAAAAGAACCAAAAGCACTATTTATAGCCGCCGCTATTTCTCCACTAGGTGTACCACCACCGTTTGGAGATAAAATGCTCCAAAATAGGGAATGGTTATAAAATCCGCCGCCATTATTTCTAACACCACCGTTATTCATATCCAATCCTGATAATATGTCCTCAATAGATTTCCCCTCTAAATCTGTTCCATCAATTGCAGCATTTAGCTTTGTGGTGTATCCGTTATGATGTTTCGTATGATGTATTTCCATTGTCCTTGCATCAATATGAGGCTCTAAAGCGTCATATGCATAAGGCAATTCTGGTAGTTCAAAAGCCATGTTTTCTTAGTTTTAGTGTTAATATTTATAAAATTCAAATCTACAATTTTTAACAATTATATTCCCCTAATTATTTGTTAAGAACTGTCTTAGAATCCTTATTTTGCAAGTAAAAATCAGTGCAAGAAAGCCCATTCAAAATATTCAATGCTTCCGCGGGTTCTGGAAAGACCTATGCGCTTTCCAAAGCTTATTTGAAAATTGTTCTAGCCGCCCCAAATAGTTTCAAACGAATTCTTGCCATTACTTTTACCAACAAGGCCGTAAACGAAATGAAACATCGCATTCTGAATAGTCTTCATGAGTTTAGTACTATTGACCCAGAAAGAGAATCTTCCCCTTTGTTTAAGGAACTTCTTGTTGAATTAAAATTGAAACCAGCATCCTTAAAACAGTTAAGCAAATTAAGACTCAAAGAAATTCTGCATAACTATGCATTTTTTGACATCTCTACTATAGACAAGTTTACGCATAGACTCATCCGCACCTTCGCAAGAGATTTAAAAATTCCTCAAAATTTCGAAGTTGTGTTGGATACCGGACTTTTGTTGAACGAAGCTGTATCCAGGGTTGTGGGAAAGGCAGGTGAGAACCCGGAGCTGACTAAAATCCTGATGAGTTTTGCCCTTGAAAAAATAGATAATGACAAAAGTTGGGATATTACTTATGATCTTCTGAAAATAGGAAAACTATTGTTCGATGAAAATAATCTCAAACATTTAAAACTTTTTGAGGACAAAGAGTTGCATCTCTTTTTAAAGCTACAGAAAGAATTATTTTTGAAGATAAAAGAGGGAGAGAAAAAGGTTGTAGCTATAGCCCATGAAACACTCGGCTATATAGAGAATACTGGCCTAGACATGACGGACTTCCCCAGAGAGACACTACCCAACCATTTTAAAAAAGTTCGTGATGGGGTTTTAATTCCTAGTCAGCTATATGCCAATAAATTAGAAGAAAATCTTATCTCGGGAAAGACTGTAAAGGCAAATGTTCATCTTCCGTCTGAAGATATCCCAGCCCAATTACTACAACGATATTTAGAAATCAAAGAGGTAATTTATCAAAGAAGTCGCCTCATAAATATTTATAGTAATACTGTTCCTTTAACTCTTCTAAGTAGTATTCAAAAAGAACTTAAGTTAATTCAGGAAGAAAAAGACCTGCTTTCCATATCAGAATTTAATTCAATTA
>JBARUM010000353.1:0-4857 GCA_049645725.1 Maribacter sp. | reverse complement strand
GGTTTACACCTAATAATGAAGGGGAATTCACCAAGGTACCGCAAACGGGAAATGTAATTTTAGAGGATAACGTAGACGTCGGCGCTGGCACAACCATAGATAGAGCTACATTAGGTTCAACTATTTTAAGAAAAGGGGTTAAACTGGATAATCAAATTCAAATTGCCCATAATGTAGAAATAGGAGAACATACTGTTATAGCGGCACAGACCGGTATTGCGGGGTCTACAAAAATAGGCAAGCATTGCATGATCGGAGGTCAAGTAGGAATTGTAGGCCATATTGTAATCGGTGATCATGTGAAAATTCAGGCTCAATCTGGAATAGGTAGAAATGGTAAGGACAGAGAAGTGCTTCAGGGTTCTCACGCGTTAAATTACGGTGATTATAATAAATCCTATGTTTATTTTAAAAACTTACCCAAAATAATGAATAGAATCGACAACTTGGAAAAAAAGTATTGACGATGAAAATAACGGATAAAAAACAACGCACCATAGCCAAAGAGGTTTCTCTAACAGGGGTTGGACTGCACACCGGTGAGAATGTCACCATCAAATTTGTACCTACAGCGGAAAATCACGGATATGCATTTAAGCGCGTGGACCTTGAAGGACAACCAATCATAGAGGCCGATGCCAATTATGTTATCAATACACAAAGAGGAACCAACCTTGAGAAGAAAGGTGTGAAGATTCAGACCTCGGAGCATGTGCTTGCCGCTCTCGTAGGATTGGAGATAGACAATGTACTTATTGAACTGGATTCTCCTGAACCTCCTATTATGGATGGTTCTTCCAAGTTTTTTGTAGAGGCCTTGGAAAAGGCAGGTGTTGTGGAACTTGATACCTTAAGGGAAGAATATGAAGTAAAAGAGGTAATCTCCTATAAAGACGAGGCTACAGGCAGCGAAATTACCATTATTCCTTGGGAGGAATATCAAGTAACTACCATGGTGGATTTTGGCACCAAAGTTTTAGGAACCCAAAATGCTACCTTAGAACGACTTTCTGATTTTAAGACGGAAATAGCAGATGCACGTACGTTTAGTTTTCTACATGAGCTGGAAATGCTTTTGGAAAATGGACTTATCAAAGGGGGTGATTTAAACAATGCCATAGTTTATGTAGATAAGGAGATTTCGGAGGCGACAATGAAAAAATTGGAAAAAGCCTTTAACAAAAAGAAACTCTCCGTAAAGCCAAATGGTATACTGGATAATTTAACCTTGCATCAACCAAACGAAGCTGCGAGACATAAACTTTTAGATGTCATTGGTGATCTTGCTTTGGTTGGCACCAGATTAAAAGGTAAAGTAATTGCGAACAAACCTGGGCATTATGTGAATACGCAATTTGCAAAAAAGCTTTCTCAAATTATTAAACTGGAGAAAAGAAATAACGTTCCCAAATATGATTTGAGTTTACCTCCGTTGATGGATATTCATAAAATTATGGAGATGCTACCGCATAGACCTCCTTTTCTATTGATAGATAGAATTTTGGAGCTATCGGATCAACATGTAGTTGGTATGAAAAACGTTACCATGAACGAGCCTTTTTTTGTAGGTCATTTTCCTGGAGCACCTGTCATGCCTGGTGTATTACAGGTTGAAGCAATGGCTCAGACTGGGGGTATCTTGGTTTTAAGCACGGTACCCGATCCTGAAAACTATTTGACTTTATTCATGAAGATTGATAAAGTTAAATTCAAAAAACAAGTATTACCAGGGGATACCTTAATTTTCCATTGTAGTTTAATTTCCCCTATTAGAAGGGGCATCTGTCATATGCAAGCCTATGCATACGCAAATGACAAATTAGTAAGTGAAGCAGAAATGATGGCGCAAATAGTTAAAAGAACGTAGCATGAATCAGCCATTGGCTTATATACACCCGGGTGCGAAAATTTCTAAAAATGTAGTTGTAGAACCTTTTACGACGATTCACAATAATGTGGTGATCGGGGACGGAACCTGGATAGGCTCCAATGTAACCATCATGGAGGGTGCTCGAATAGGGAAGAACTGTAATATTTTCCCCGGTGCGGTAATTTCCGCTCCTCCACAGGATTTAAAATACGATGGGGAAGAAACTACGGTTGTAATAGGGAACAATACCACTATAAGGGAATGTGCTACTATTCACAAAGGAACTTCTGATCGTATGAAAACCGTCATTGGTAAGAATTGTCTAATAATGGCATACTGCCACGTAGCACACGATTGTTTTGTGGGGAACAACTGTATCTTTTCTAATAATTCTACTTTGGCAGGACATGTTACCATAGGTGATAATGTGATACTGGCAGGACTTGTGGCAGTACATCAATTTGTTTCCATTGGACAACATGCTTTTGTTACTGGTGGATCACTGGTAAGGAAAGATGTACCACCTTATGTTAAGGCTGCAAGAGAACCTTTATCATACGTTGGAATCAATTCTGTTGGATTAAGAAGACGTGGATTTATCTCAGAAAAGATTAGGGAGATTCAGAATATTTATAGAATCCTATATCAGAAGCACTACAATAATTCTCAGGCCGTACAAATTATTGAAGCAGAAATGGAAGCGACGCCAGAAAGAGACGAAATACTTCAGTTTATTAGGGATTCCCAAAGGGGAATCATGAAAGGCTACTTTAGCAACAACTAAGTGTTTTTAAATCATATCCAAAAATCAATTTATAAATTCAATAGTAAAAGAATAAAATGGCATCAACCTCAGATATTAGAAAAGGATTATGTATCAAGTATAATAATGACATTTATAAGGTAATAGAATTTTTACACGTAAAACCGGGCAAAGGCCCTGCTTTTGTCAGGACAAAACTAAAAAGCGTTACCTCGGGAAAAGTATTGGACAATACATTCTCTGCAGGACATAAAATTGAGGATGTTCGAGTGGAAACACGTTCTTATCAATATCTATATGCTGAGGGAGAAACATATCACTTTATGAATACGGACGATTACAACCAAATAACCTTGCAAGAGAGTTCATTGGATGCGCCCGGTCTTTTAAAGGAAGGCGAAGTAGTAACGATTATGTTCAACACCGAAGACAGTATGCCTTTATCTGTAGATATGCCTACTAGCGTTGTATTAGAGATTACTTATACGGAACCAGGTGTAAAAGGAAATACGGCGACCAATGCAACTAAACCAGCAAAAGTGGAAACGGGAGCAGAAGTTAATGTTCCCTTGTTTATCAACGAAGGGGATAAAATAAAGGTAGATACTTCCAGTGGTTCATATATGGAACGCGTAAAAGAATAATTTAAGTGAAGTTTCCAACTACGTTCTCACTTCAACAAATTTCTGATTTAATTGATTCGGAGTATGTTGGTATTGAATCATTTCCCGTTCAAGGAATGAATGAAATTCATGTCGTAGAGGCCGGAGATATCGTTTTCGTGGACCATCCAAAATATTATGATAAGGCATTGGCTTCAAAAGCTACCGTGATTCTTATTAATAAAAAGGTAGCTTGTCCTGAGGGTAAGGCACTATTAATTTCAGACGACCCTTTCAGGGACTTCAATAAGTTATCTAACTACTTTAGACCATTTTTAGCTTCGGAAAAATCAATTTCCGATTCGGCAAAAATAGGAATCAATACAACTATCCAACCCAATGTCTTTATAGGTAACAATGTACAAATTGGAGCCAATTGTCGTATTCATGCTAACGTAGCCATTTATGATAATTGTATAATTGGTGATAATGTTACAATACATGCAGGAACGGTTTTAGGAGCGGATGCTTTCTACTATAAAAATAGACCGGAAGGTTTTGACAAACTGGTTTCTGGCGGAAGGGTAATATTAGAAGATGATGTAGATCTAGGCGCATTATGTACCATTGATAGGGGCGTAACCGGGGATACAACAATCGGAAAGGGCTCAAAATTAGATAATCAAGTTCATGTGGGCCACGATACTGTAATCGGAAAAAAGTGTTTGATTGCTTCCCAAACAGGAATTGCGGGATGTGTTATAATTGAAGATGAAGTTACCTTATGGGGCCAGGTAGGGACCAATAGCGGAATTACTATTGGAAAAAAAGCTGTCATAATGGGTCAAACTGGTGTTACAAAATCAGTTAAGGGCGGTAAAAGTTATTTTGGAACACCCATAGAGGAATCTAGGGAAAAATTAAAACAACTTGCCTATATCAAGAAAATACCCGAGATAATAGAAAAATTGAAAAAATAAATAGATAAAGAATACTTTAGTATTCCTAGTTAAACCTATATTTTTGTTCTTTTAAAATAAAAACCAATAGCTATATGAGCGTTTTAGTAAATAAGGATTCCAAAATAATTGTTCAAGGATTTACCGGTAGCGAAGGTACTTTTCATGCAGAACAGATGATTGAGTATGGTACCAATATCGTTGGCGGAGTTACACCAGGAAAAGGTGGCCAAGAGCATTTGGGAAAACCAGTTTTTAATACTGTTGAAGAAGCAGTTGACAAAGTAGGTGCCGATACAACCATTATTTTTGTGCCTCCTGCTTTTGCAGCCGATGCAATAATGGAAGCTGCAAACGCCGGTATAAAAGTCATAATAACCATTACAGAAGGAATACCTGTTGCCGATATGGTAAAGGCATCTAATTATATAAAGGGTATGGATTGTAGGCTCGTTGGACCAAATTGTCCTGGAGTTATTACTCCAGGTGAAGCCAAAGTTGGTATTATGCCAGGTTTCGTATTCAAAAAAGGAAATGTAGGAATCGTTTCTAAATCCGGAACATTAACTTATGAAGCTGCTGATCAGGTAGTTCGGCAAGGTTTGGGTATAACTACTGCTATTGGTATTGGAGGTGACCCAATTATTGGTACTACTACAAAAG
>JBARUM010000352.1:0-6281 GCA_049645725.1 Maribacter sp. | reverse complement strand
GGTGTGCATGACTCATACGGGCAATATCTTCTGCCGAAGCCCTAAATTCCATTGCTGTTACCGCCTCGGCAATTAGATCCGCGCAACGTGCTCCGATCATATGAACCCCAAGCACCTCGTCTGTAGTTTTATCGGCAAGTATTTTAACAAAACCATCAATGTCCATACTTGCACGTGAGCGACCTAGGGCCCTCATTGGAAACTGTCCTACTTTGTATGCTATTCCTGCTTCTTTCAATTCTTCTTCAGTTTTTCCAACGGCTGCTACTTCTGGCCACGTGTAAACCACTCCGGGAATTAAATTATAATTTATATGTGGTTTTTGGCCCGCCAATTGCTCAGCTACTAATGTACCTTCTTCTTCCGCTTTATGGGCCAACATTGCACCTTTCACAACATCCCCAATGGCATAAATGTTAGCTATATTAGTTCTTAAATGACCATCAACTTCTACTCTTCCACGGTCATCCAACTTAACTCCGGCGGCTTCAATGTTCAAATTATCCGTGTATGGTTTTCTACCAACCGAAACCAAGCAATAGTCACCGTCAAAAAATACTTCTTCACCTTTATTATTATCTGCTTTTACCGTTATTTTATCCCCTTTTCGTTCTACCGATTTAACTTTATGGGACAATGCAAATTTTACTTTTTGCTTCTTCATGACTTTAGTCAATTCTTTGGATAGCGCGGCATCCATGCCAGGTATAATACGGTCCATATACTCCACTACGGTTACCTCCGCGCCTAACCTCTTGTATACTTGACCCAATTCCAACCCAATTACACCACCACCGATTATAATCATATGCTTTGGAATTTCTTTAAGTTTTAAAGCTTCCGTGGACGTTATAATTCGTTCCTTGTCAATCTTAATAAAAGGTAATGTAGAGGGTTTGGAACCAGTCGCAATTATGATATTTTTAGCTTCAATAGTTTCTGTCTTACCGTCAGACTTTTTCACATTAACATGAGTGGCATCCTTAAAACTTCCTATTCCTTCATAAACATCAATTTTATTCTTGTCCATTAAAAACTGAATACCTTTTGTAGTTTGATCTACAACACCTTGCTTACGTGCAATCATTTGTTCAAGGTTTATTTTAACCTCGCCGGGAATTTCAATACCGTGATCTTCAAAATGTTTTATAGCAACTTCGTAATGATGAGAAGAATCTAACAAAGCCTTAGATGGAATACAACCTACATTAAGACAAGTACCTCCAAGAGTGGAATATTTTTCTATAATTGCGGTTTTCATTCCCAATTGCGCACAACGAATGGCTGCAACATATCCTCCAGGACCTGAGCCTATAACGGCAACATCATATTGATTCATAAATAATGGATTATAAACTGATTAATTCTAAGGCAAAAATACACAAGTATACTGACATTTTAGTACTCACATAAATATGAAATCATATCAATAGCACATCACAATGGAATAGCAGTAGTATGTTTTACTTGCTTTATAGTAAAAGAACTCTGGGTACTACCAATATGGTTTATCGCTGTTAGTTTAGATACCATAAAATCCCGATAAGCCTCCATATCCTTAACATGGATTTTAAGCAGATAATCATAATTACCACTTAAGTGATGGCATTCTACAACTTCTTCTAATTTTAAAACTTCCCGCTCAAATTGCTGAATATTGTCACGACTATGCTGTATCAATTTTATGTGACAAAATACTGTGAAACTTCGTTCCACATGGTATTTATCAATTAAAGCAACATAATTGGATACGGTATTCGATTTTTCCAATCTTTTTATTCGTTCGTATACAGCTGTGGTTGACAACCCAAGAGAATTTGCATATTCTTTGGTCGTCTTCTTACAATCTGTTTGTAAAAGATTCAAAAGCTTAAAATCGGTTGCGTCAAGTTTCATAACAAAGTTTGTTCATTAAAAATGGTTAAAAATAGAAAATTATGGACAATAAATCTATTTTAATTAAAAATATAGATTTATATTCTATATAAACACTATTATATTGATATTTTATCTAGTGAAGATTATCTTTATTCTTAAACAATTACTATTATGAGTAAAAAAGCAACGAACGATTTACAGGATTTGCAATATTTTGGAGAATATGGCGGTGTTAACCCATCTATATCTGATTCATCTACTTATACCTTTTTATCCGCAAAAACCATGTTCGATACTTTCGAAGGAAATACCGAGGGTTGCTACCTTTATAGCCGGCACTCCTCCCCTTCCAATTTGTATTTGGGAGAAGCTCTGGCCGCTCTTGAAGGCACAGAAACGGCTAATGTAACGGCCAGTGGTATGGGGGCAATTACAGCCGTTATGCTTCAATTATGCGATGCAGGAGACCATATTATTAGCAGTAGGACCATTTATGGGGGTACTTATGCGTTCATGAAGAACTTTTTGAAAAAATTTGATATCAAAACAACTTTTTTGGACATTACCGACCTTAATGCCGTGGCTAACGCCATTACTCCAAAAACCAAAATGATTTATTGTGAAAGTGTTAGTAATCCATTATTGGAAGTCGCGGATATTGCAGCCCTATCAAGAATTACTAAGAAGAATAACCTTCCCTTGGTCGTTGATAATACGTTTTCTCCTTTATCCATAACCCCTGGCAAGCTGGGTGCCGATATTATTATACATAGTTTAACTAAATTTATAAATGGCACAAGTGATTGCGTGGCAGGTGTGGTTTGTGGCACAAAGGATTTCTGCCTGAGCCTAAAAGATGTAAATAGTGGTGCGGGAATGTTACTTGGAAGCACATTGGACAGCTTGCGTGGAGCATCTATTCTAAAAAATATGCGTACGCTCCATATCAGAATAAAAAAACATAGTGAAAATGCCATGTTTCTGGCCCATAAATTAGAAAAGGAAGGATTAAGAGTTGTCTATCCAGGTCTTTCTTCTCATCCTGGTCATTTGATAATGGAGGATCAAATGAATCCTCAATATGGTTTTGGTGGTCTTCTAACTATGGATGTAGGTTCTCTTGAGAACGCAAATGCCCTTATGGAATTAATGCAGGATAGAAAATTGGGTTATTTAGCCGTAAGCCTTGGGTTTTACAAAACCCTGTTCAGTGCACCAGGGACTTCTACATCCTCAGAAATTCCAATTGAAGAACAAGAAAAAATGGGACTAGGGGGCGGATTAATTAGGTTTTCGATTGGATTGGATGATGATATCCAAAGAACGTTTGAAGCTATTAAGCAGTGTATGATAGATTTAAATATCTTGAAAATGGAAAAGACCAATATCTAGTTTTGTACATACAGTTAAGGGGCTTGCACATCCGTAGCATTAATCGTAATATTACGAAGAACCAAACCGATTATTAATGGCAAAGAAAAATTCCAATAAGCATAGAGCGGATGAAAACATTGTAGAAAATAGAGAACTTAATATTTGGGAAGCCCTAATACCAGTGGTTGCACTCGTTGGTATGCTGGCATATAACGTCTATGTTTTTGGTGATGATGCTTTAAGTGGTTCCAATCAATTCATCCTACTTTTAGGAGGTGCCGTTGCCGCTATTGTAGGATTTGCGAATAAGGTTTCTTATAAGCAAATGCTTGCTGAAGTAGCGGAAAATGTAAAATCTACAACAGGGGCTTTGCTTATTCTATTAATGGTGGGAGCCTTAGCGGGTACTTGGCTTATCAGTGGTATTATTCCGGCAATGATTTACTACGGTTTGCAAATATTGAATCCAACTATTTTCCTGGCCGCCTGTGTAATTATCTGTGCCATCATTTCCATTGCCACAGGTAGTAGCTGGACTACGGCCGCAACGGTAGGTATCGCACTAATAGGAATTGGTGATGCATTGGGAATATCATTAGGTATGACGGCCGGTGCCGTTTTATCGGGCGCCTATTTTGGGGATAAACTTTCTCCTCTTAGCGATACTACAAATCTGGCTCCGGCTATGGCTGGCGGTGAACTTTTCAGTCACATTAAATATATGACAATTACCACAGTACCCACTATCCTTGTAACACTGTTGGTTTTCATTATACTAGGATTGAATTTAGATACTTCTGGAACTGCAGATATAGAAGGTATTTTAACTTCTATTAAGGCCACTTTCAATATTAACGGCTGGCTATTTTTAGTACCATTGGTCGTTATATTCCTAATCGTAAAAAAGACTCCGCCCTTGGCAGCACTTTTAATAGGAACCCTACTTGGTGGGTTGTTTGCATTAATATTTCAGCCAGATGTAGTTGCCGGTATTACCAATGTAAAAGAACTGACTTTTGAATCTGGATATAAAGGTATTCTAAAGGCTATTACCGTAAATACAGCTATCCCAACAGATAATGAAGCTCTTAATGATTTATTTTCTGCCAAGGGTATGGCGGGAATGTTAGGGACTATTTGGTTAATTGTTTGTGCTATGGTTTTTGGCGGAATTATGGACGGTATAGGTGCGCTTGCTAGAATAAGTAGTGCATTATTAAGTCTCGCTAAAACCACCTTTGGCCTTTTTGCCAGTACTGTTGCTAGTTGTTTAGCGTTGAATGTAACCGCATCGGATCAATACTTGGCCATTGTGGTTCCTGGAAAAATGTTCTCCAAGGCCTATGCTGATAGAGGTCTGGCACCGGAAAACTTAAGCCGTACGCTAGAGGACTCGGGTACCGTAACCTCGGTATTGGTTCCTTGGAATACCTGTGGGGCATATCATAGTGGCGTTTTAGGAGTTAGTGTAGCCGATTATTTTGTTTATGCTGTTTTCAACTGGCTGAGTCCTATCATGACGCTTATTTTTGCTGGTTTAGGTATCAAAATAAAGCAATTGGTCGCTGGGACCTCAGAAAAATAATTTCTTCACTATTTTTAGTAGAATCCTTTAATTATCGTTGCTATATTTTTTAATTTCACGTTCTTAATTTTAAAATAGTAACTATGGCTACCGTAACACTAAAAGGTAATACAATACATACTTTAGGGTCTTTGCCCTCCAATGGCAGTAAAGCGCCCGAATTCACTTTAACCAAAAATGACCTATCTACTGTAAAACTTTCTGATTATGAAGGTTCAAGAGTGGTTCTAAACATATTCCCGAGCATTGATACCGGAACTTGCGCCCAATCCGTGCGTCAGTTTAACCAAGAGGCCGCTGAACTGGATAATACAATTGTTCTGTGTATATCCAAAGACCTTCCATTTGCGCAAGCTCGTTTTTGTGGTGCCGAAGGCATAGATAACGTTGAACTCTTATCCGATTTCAGGGATGGAAACTTTGGAAAAGCCTATAATTTGGAATTTACGGATGGACCATTGGCTCCGTTGCATTCAAGAGCTGTTGTTGTTCTTAATGAAAAGGGAGAGGTTTTGTATTCGGAGCAGGTTGCTGAAACTATTGATGAACCCAACTATAAAGGTGCATTGGAAGCTTTGATGAACAATTAGAGCTTCAACATGCCCAAAGAATCATTTTTAATAAATCGGCTTAAGAGTGTTGGCTTCGCTTTGCGCGGAGCTTTACTATTGATAAGGACCGAGGCAAGTATCAAAATCCAGGTTTTCATCACCCTTGTAATGACAGCTGCCGGATTTTATTATGAGATATCCAATATAGAATGGGTTCTGCAGATATTTGCTATTGCTATGGTGCTTGGTATAGAAGGGCTTAATACAGGGATAGAAAAACTTTCCGACTATATACAGCCCGAGTTTGACCCTAAGATCGGTTTTATAAAAGATATTTCGGCGGGAGCGGTGATGTTGGTGTCCATAGCGGCGACCATTGTAGGTTTTATCATTTATTTACCAAAGATTTTTTAGAGCTTCAATCCGATAAGCTTAGGTCACAAATTCGTATTTTAGCCCCTAGAATAGAACATTTCATGGCAAAAAAGGCAACTAAGACAAAGCCAAAATCGAAAACAACTAAAAAAGGTTCTCCTTTTAAACTTTCCAAACAGAATAAGATTATCATAGGTAGTCTTTTAGCGTTGTTAAGTATTGCGCTGTTTTTTTCGTTCGTTTCCTTTTATTTTAATTGGCAGGACGATCAAAGTTTACTTAGTGAATTTAAAGATAGGAATGCCGAGGCGAAAAATCTCTTAAATAAGTTTGGAGCCAGCGTAAGCCACTTCTTTATATACAAAGGGTTTGGTATAGCCTCATTGATTATTCCTTTTTTAATATGTCTTACCGGCATTTACATGTTTTTGGGACTGGACAAAAAAGGATTAGTGAAAAAATGGATTTGGGGATTACTCTTTTTGATTTGGATATCCATTGCCATATGCTTTTTTGAT
>JBARUM010000351.1:0-3723 GCA_049645725.1 Maribacter sp. | reverse complement strand
TTCATGGACCGTAATTGGGGAAATGGAAGATTTGAACGCAGCTTCCTTGGAAGATGTTCAGGAATGGTTTAAATCTTACTATGGTGCGGCAAATGCCATTATTGCTATTGCGGGTGATATAAATCCGCAAGAAGTATATCAAAAAGTACTAAACTATTTTGGGGATATTCCTTCTGGACCAACAGTGGCAAGACAAGAAATTAATATCCCTATTCACAATGGTGACACCTATGAAGTTTATGAAGACCGTGTTCCCGAATCAAGGATACTATTTGCTTGGAATACACCTCAGTTTGGAGCAAGAGAGGATATACATTTTGATTTGATATCATCTATCCTTACGACTGGGAAAAATTCCAGACTTTATAAACGATTGGTCTATGAGGATCAAATAGCTAGTTCTGTTGTTTCTTATCAATCATCTAGTGAGATTGCCAGTACTTTTATCACATGGTCGAATGTTAAACCAGGAGAGGATGTGGAAAAAATAAGGGTAATTATGGAAGAAGAAATTGCTAAGCTTATGAATGAAGGTCCTACCGAAGCAGAATTGAAAAGGGTTAAAGCCGCATATTTTTCCGGCTTTATCAAAGGCCTAGAACGAATAGGCGGTTTTGGCGGTATTTCTGATATTCTAGCATCTAATGAGACTTATTTTGGTGATGCATCCTATTACAAAACAGTGCTAAAGTACGTAGAAGATGCTACTGTTGCTGATCTACAGGCGACAGCCAAGAAATGGCTAGGAAAAGGCAAACACGTTATATTATGTAAACCATTTCCAGAATATGAGGTAGTGAAAAGTACTGTAGACCGCTCCAAGTTACCAGAACTTGGGCCTACAAAAACTTCTAAATTCCCCGCTTTGGAGCGAGCAAAACTATCTAATGGGCTTAATATAGTTTTAGCCAAACGGTCGGGGGTTCCAACGGTGGTGATGAACTTAATGTTCGATGCAGGTTATAAAACAGATTTTCTTTCCACTCCTGGTACTGCAAGTTTGGCCATGAACCTTTTAGATGAGGGTACCAAGGAAATGAACTCGCTTCAGATCAATGAACAATTACAATTGTTAGGCGCAAGCCTTTTTACATTCTCAAGTCAGGACAATTCAAACGTTTATTTGAATACATTAAAACCTAGTATGGATGCAAGTATTGATTTATTTGCTGATGTAGTTTTAAATCCCGCTTTTCCTCAAAGTGAATTCGATAGGTTAAAGAGTGAACAAATAAATTCCATAAAACAAGAAAAGGCACAACCCATATCAATGGCATTACGTGTTATGAATAAGTACTTGTATGGCGATGGGCACCCATATAGCAATCCTTATACGGGAACAGGTTATGAAGAAACGGTAGGTAAATTAACCAGGGATGATATGGAAAGCTTTTATAAGACCTGGATTAGACCTAACAACGCCACTTTGGTGGTTACAGGCGATGTTGAAATGAGCGAATTGAAGTCAAAACTAGAAAAGGCATTTGGCAAATGGAAAAAGGCAGATGTGCCTAAAGTTGCCTTTGGCGCACCTAAAGCAACTACCAAAAATACCTTATATCTTATGGATAGACCCGAGTCTGAACAATCTGTCATTCTTGCAGGTCATTTGACCAGTAAATATGGTGGAACGCCTCAGATAGCATTGGAACAGATGATAAGTATTTTAGGAGGGGATTTCACCTCTCGTATTAATATGAACTTGCGTGAAGATAAACATTGGGCCTACGGTGCCGGTGGTTTTGTCATAGGCGCTAAAGAGGAGCGTCCTTTTATTGTTTATGCGCCGGTTCAAACTGATAAAACCGCAGAGTCTGTTTCTGAAATAAGGAAGGAAATATCCGAGTTTATTACTACCAGGCCAGTAACCCAAGAGGAGCTGGACAAGGTAAAGACCAATCAGGTGTTGAGTTTGCCGGGGCAATGGGAAACGAATAGTTCTGTAAATAGTTCTGTAGGTAACCTTGTTAAATACGATCTACCTGATGATTATTACCAAAACTATGATCAAAATGTTAGAGATCTCTCCTTGAAAGAAGTTCAAGACGTGAGCAAAATGGTGGTAAAACCGGATGACGTAAATTGGTTTATGGTAGGAGATAGGGCTAAAATCGCTGAAAAGTTAGACGCATTAGGGTTTGATGCCATCATAGAGATTGATGCCGACGGTAATCCAAAAATGCCAGCAATGAAGTCTCCTGAAAAGGATATTAAGAATTAGGACTGGATAGTGCTAGTTCTCGGTGACAAAATCCCCCGGCATGCGAGATTTTTTGTTTTCAATGTAGCCATAAATAGTTTAGGACGACCTTTATTTAAATTGAAAATTACTTAAAGATTAATTTATCGGATTTAAACAGAAAAAACCTAATCTGGTACAAATTTTACTAGCGTAAACTAGGATAGTTTTCCGGGCTTGCTTCATTCATAATGGCATAGACTTTTTCAAAAATATCCTCCGTGTTAGGTTTTGAGAAATAATCCCCATCTGTGCCGTAAGCAGGTCTATGTGCTTTTGCTGTTAACGTTTGCGGAGCACTATCTAAATATTTATAAGCGTTCTGTTTTTCGACTATTTCGTTAAGCAAGTATGCGGAGCATCCTCCGGGAACATCCTCATCTATTATTAATAAGCGATTAGTTTTTTTAACACTTTCCACAACTTTATGCTCAATATCAAAAGGGAGCAGTGTTTGTGCATCAATCACCTCTGCATCAATACCAACTTCTAAAAGCTCTTTCGCCGCCTGCTCCACAATCCTTAATGTGGAACCGTAGGATACTAATGTTATATCACCTCCTTCTTTTATGGTCTCTACAACACCTATAGGCGTACAAAATTCACCTAGATTTAAGGGTTTTTTTTCTTTAAGCCGATATCCATTTAAACTCTCTATGACTAAAGCGGGCTCATCGGTTTTCATTAGCGTATTATAAAAACCTGCAGCTTGGGTCATATTTCTAGGTGCCAAAATGTACATTCCCCTTAAGAGGTGGATTAAACCACCCATTTCAGAACCGGAATGCCAAATACCTTCCAAACGATGACCCCTGGTCCTTACAATTAAGGGAGCCTTTTGCTTTCCTTGAGTACGATATAAAAGGGTGGCCAAATCATCCGTTAAGGTGGCTAATGTGTAAAAAATATAGTCTAAATATTGAATTTCCGCGATTGGGCGTAAACCACGTAACGCCATGCCTATTCCCTGACCTATAATGGTAGTTTCTCTAATACCCGTGTCGGCCACACGATATTCGCCATATTTTTTTTGTAAACCCTCTAAGCCTTGGTTAACATCTCCGATAACGCCACTATCCTCTCCAAAAACTAATGAATTGGTATATTTCTCGAATAGCTTATCAAAGTTGTCCCTCAAAATAATACGCCCATCAACTTTCTGGGTATTTTCCTCATACGTTGGTTTAACAGCTTTGATGTTCGTAGCACGGTTTTCATTTTCACTGTACAAGTGTGAACTGAATTTTGGTTGCGCTTCATTCATGAAATTTTCTAGCCAAGTTAGTAAGGCATTTCTTTCATTAGATTTTTCACCCAACAAATACCTGAGCGATTTTCTAGCAGAAATTGCCAAATCCTTTTTTACGGGTTCGTCATTAGCAATTAAGTCATTTTTTATCTTCGCTAAGAAATTTTTATTAGGACTTTTTATAGAAGCAGCGTTTAATAGTTGTACCAACTTTTTTTTCTCAGCAAGATTTGCC
>JBARUM010000350.1:0-4367 GCA_049645725.1 Maribacter sp. | reverse complement strand
CGATAAGCCTTACAAAATGTGTTATGTTGAAGATCCATTTGGTATTGTTTTCGAAATTTACACCCACAGTTATGAGTTAACATATTCCTCTGGCGCATATTCAGACTAACGAAGCTTCATCAATTTATGAACGCAAATTATGTTGATGACGTCATGTTTTTGACTGAAATAATAAAAACTCAAAGAAATGACTTGGTTGTTAAGCGTAACACGATTTAAACTATATGCAGAAGGAGAGTATTGAAAACCACAGCTTTTAACATATAGCGTACATTTTCAATTCAACTATAATTGATCCAAAAATAAAATGTTATGAACCCAATAGAAGACATTAAATTAAAAGCCAAATTACTAGTCGCAAATTACAAAGAAGGCGGTGATGATGGTTTTGACCATAGCACAACTTCCGCTGGAAAAAAAGGGAAGCGCTCAGGAAAGATTTCAGAGCTCACGGTAATTGCACCCTTAAAAAAAGATGGCGCAGATACACTCAGAAAGATTCTAAATATCACTGGCGGTGATTTAAGTGGTGCTACCAACGTCGGCACCATACACAGTTTACGTATCGTTTTTTTGGAAAATGATACGAAGATTCTTTTTTGCACCGCTTATGATGGGGACTGGGATCCTTACATTGACGATTTTGCTACAAAAATTCCGAAACTGATGGACATTCTTTTTGGCAATGTAGAAGGCTGGCCTGGTATTGCTGATCCTGGTGTAAAGCAATTTATCCTAGACCACCAGATTACGGCATCTGGCTGGTATGTTGGGGTTCCTCATCTTACGATTAATGACATTATTAGACAAGATAAATTAGAAAAAGGACTTAATAAGGCCATTGATGAGGCATCAGTTAAAAAAACATAGGATATGAATTTATTAAATCGAATTTTTAATAGCAACAAAGTCAATCTAGATCTTGAAGATATACAGTCCATAATTTTAAGGAGTCGTCCGATTCCTTATTTTGGAACCTTGGCGACCCTCAAAATCAATTCATCATCGGAAGGAAAAGCCTTGCTAAAAAAAATACTGCCGTTAATTAGTTCTGCTAAAAACTGGCACAATGATCAAGAGGCATCAGTAACCATTAGTATTACATTTGAAGGCTTAAAGGCTTTAGGATTACCGCAGGAATCTCTGGACAGTTTTCCTGAATCATTTAAACAAGGTATGGCAACAAGAGCTGAATTATTGAATGATACAGGCGTCAATGATCCTAAGAACTGGGAAGAACATTTAAAATCTAATGAAATTCATATTGCAGCCTCAGTAATCTCAAATAGCGCAACATCTTGGAAAGAGAAACTGGCAATTTTACGAAAAGAAATAGATAAAAGTCTTGGTATCGAAGTCATCTATAGCAAAGATTTTAGTGCTACCGAAAAGGTGAAAAATGTTTTCGGTTTTCGAGATGGTATTAGTAATCCTGAAGTTGAAGGAAGCGGTATCGATAAGCAACCACAACATGATCAACCTATTAAAGCTGGTGAGTTTATATTAGGATATCCTGGAGAAGCAGACACTATAAAACCCTTTCCACAACCAGAGGAATTGGGTAAAAACGGATCTTTCCTTGTTTTCCGAAAATATCAGAGTCAAGTGGCAGAATTCAACGCGTTTATTAAGGCCAATTCTGATTCGCTCGAAGCAGGAGAATTATTAGCCGCAAAAATGGTAGGACGCTGGAAAAGTGGGGCACCTTTACCATTGAGTCCCGATGAAGATAACGAAGCATTGGGTAATGATCCAGAAAGAAATAATGATTTTAATTTTAAGGATGATGAATACGGAAGAAAATGTCCGTTTAGTTCGCACATGAGACGCATGAATCCTAGAGATGCCAGAAGTTCAGTACTACAAGACGTTCGTTTGCATAGGATTATTAGAAAGTCCGTTTCTTTCGGTGATATCGTGACACCAGACGTTACTAAGGACGATGGTAAAGAACGTGGACAATTTTTTATAGGAATTAGTGCAGATGCCATGGGTACGCTCGAATTTCTTCTGAAGCAATGGGCTAACGACAGCAACTTTATTAGTCTTGGTGAAGAACGAGACCCATTAATAGGTGTTCAAGAAGATGGTCTTTTCACAAAACCAGCCGAACCTATTGTAAAAAGATATCATAAATTGCGAACCTTTAATATTATGAAAGGTGGCGAGTATTGTTTTCTTCCTAGCATTACGGCTATAAAATGGATTTCCGATTTACCATAAATCATGAAACGATTTGGACAAAACTTCGAGCAATTTAATTTTTAGCTAATAACGAATACATCAAATAAAAATCCATTCTTAAAATGAACATATCAACCCATTCTTTCTTTAATAGTCAAAAGCACACCACTATCCTTAAACTAGCTATAATATCAATCGGCTTTATGTTGACTAGCTCTGTCTGTTGGTCGCAAAATTTAACAAAGAAACAATTTCAAGATTCTATTAAACAGGCACCTTATTTTTCTATACATAAAGATAATTATTTCATCACAGGAGTTCCTACTAATTCAGATATTACAAGTAGTACTGCAAATGCGAAATACCAAATTAGCTTCAAACAAATCTTAACGCGGAGCAAATTACCTGGAGACACCTATCTATTTATGACTTATACACAAAAGGCATTTTGGAATATTTATAAAGAATCATTCCCTTATAGCGATATAAATTTTAACCCATCCTTGTCCTTAGGGAAATTTATATTCGATAAAAAGGAGAAATTAAAGGGTATTGCAGTATTTTCTTATGAGCATGAATCAAATGGTAGAGATAGTATTTTTTCAAGAACTTGGAACCGATTAAGTTTGGAATACACAACCTCTATTCAAAAAAATACTATTGCTAATTTTAAAGTTTGGTTACCGTTTGGTTATGGAGACAATAATCCTGATCTATTGGAATATGTAGGCTTGGGTGAAGTCAATATTTCACATACACTTAAGCCCAATAAATGGATTTTTGACTTAAGATTAAGAAAGGGATTAAACCTTGAAGCCAAAGGATCGGTTAGATCACGTCTGTACTTTAATCCATTTAGTAATAATGTTTCAAATCAATTTATAATGTTAGAATGGTACTTAGGGCAAGGCGAGGGATTACTAAATTATCAGCAAAGCCAAAGTATGATTAGGATAGGCTATGTAATAAGAACTAATGAATTTAGATGGTTAAGACGTAAATAAAATGAATTAAATTCTAAACTAATCCTTATCTCTACGATTTGGAATTAACTTTGCTATTCCCGTTAATCCTGCTAAAATACCTTCCATTAATTTAAAACCTGAGGTGCTCTCTAAAGTGGCATAGTCCATATTCACGGATTTATCAATAGCACAATACTTAAAAATTTCTTGCGCAGCTTGTTTGCCAGACATTGCGGCTTGTTCCATAGTTGGAATTTTCCATTTCCCTGGTACATTCACCACCTCACCTGCAAGAAATACGCCACCCATTGCTGTTGTTACTTGAATTTCTTCATCTTCGGCTGAGCGCACATAAATTTGTGATAAATCTACCCAGCGCTTGCCATTATCTTGTAAAATCCCTAATGATGTTGTTTCTAACTTAGCATAGTTTTCCCAGTCTTCTGTATATTTGAGATATACAGCATCTATGCTTGCATGTGTTACTAAATTCTGCCTTTCATTTTCATCTGTAATTCCTAATTGATATAAAATTTCATGTTTTGCCTCATTTGGTGTGCATTCCATAAAACGCTTGTCGTACAATAGTCCTTTATTAAATGGTGAACTGCAGGTTGCGGATAGATTATAAGGATGCGATTTTGGGAATTTAACATCTTTCCAAAACCCCTTTTGATGCTGAATTTGGAACACAATATTCCAAGGTGCATCGAAACTTAGGTTATATGATTTTTTTATAAAATCTTCAAATACCTCTGGAACATAATCCATTAAAAATTGCGTACCAAAAGACCACTCATCACTAAATGGTTTTTTAACTTCAGGAATCAAGCCGACCTTCCACATCACTTCATGTGGGACAGCCATAATACAGGCATCATAGTCTTTTTTGTCGAGTTGATTTCGTTCGGTTTGTAAAACAACCTTATTAGAGTCGATATCATGTTTAACATTCGTCAATCTCGTATTGTACACAAATTCTACACCTCGTTTTTTCAACTTATCGACTAGAAGCGAAACAACCTCTGAGGTAGGCCGATTAAAACAATACGATTTTGAATGTTTGCCTGGTGGTAAATGCGGACTTTCAGTCATTGGTAAAAACATAAGCAGAAAGCTATCCATGATATCTACCGCTTTACTTTCCATTCTGGCACCCGTTAAAATACCAAACCAATTGATAATAAACTGCTTGGTGTGTTCGTCAAAATCATCAAC
>JBARUM010000349.1:0-9483 GCA_049645725.1 Maribacter sp. | reverse complement strand
GAGTGATGCTGCACAACAGGTTACGCCATCTAATTTGGTGCAGATTATGCGCGATTTGAAGATCAGGAAAGAGTCAGATCCAGAAGCGGAATATAACAAAGAGTTGACCAATCTTAGGGCTCAGATTGATGTTATAGACAATCAGCTGATTGAAACCCTTGGCAGAAGAATGAAAGTTTCCGATGGTATTGGGGAGCTTAAAAAGCAAAAGAATGTTGCCGTGTTGCAGTCTAACAGGTGGAACCAAATTTTAGGAGCTATGATTTTGGAAGGAGAGAGTAAAGGACTCAGCGAGGAATTTGTTCTTAGAATGTTCAAGGCTATTCACCAAGAATCTATTAACCACCAAGAAAAGATTATAAATTCTTAAAATAAAAAACCCCGGCCAAGCCGGGGTTTTTTTATTTGTCTACTTTTTGAAAATATAGCGGGTAATAAAAATACCTTGTCCGTCCTGTTGTCCGGCATCTGCCTCAACACCGCTGGTTACGAATACCAGTTCCCAACCATCGGCGGCCATGGAACTCAACTTAGAGGAAATTAAAGCATCATTGGCGGCAATATTCTGAAAACGTATTCCCGCTATATTATAGAAGTTGAGCAACTTTGTCTCTTCAAAGTTTTTAACCCTAATATCGCCTCTATCGGCTTTATTTCTAGTATTATCATCCTCGGTCTGTACAGATGAAAATTCTTTATAATCCCTGTCGGCATTGGCGTCAATAATTCTAGAACGTCCTATTCCGCTAGGAACAATAGATTCTACACTGGTAATTACTTTAAATTCTTGGGCGTTTAAATCAATAGCGGCTAACAATAGCATACATACGATTAGAATAAGTTTTTTCATTAATTATTTTTTTATTTGATTAATATAGATAAATGACAAATGGTGAAGTTTGCACAATTTAAAAAATATTTAATAATAATTTTATTTTTTAGATGGAGTACATATCAATATTTCAAAAGCTGGTTTTAAAATAGCAGTATAAAAGTAATGTCGTTTCTTTGTAGGATTATCATAAACGATGAAAGGAACAGTTTATAAATCCACGGGAAGTTGGTACACGGTAAAAGCCGAGGATGGGGTTTTCTACGAGTGCCGAATTAAGGGCAAGTTCCGGATAAAAGGAATTAAAAGTACAAATCCTGTTGCTGTTGGGGATAATGTTCAATTTGAGATAGAGACTATTGGAGATGATACCATTGGAATAATTAATGAGATTGATGATAGAAAGAATTATATCATCCGTAAGTCGGTAAACCTTTCCAAGCAAACACATATAATAGCTGCAAACCTAGATCAAGTTTTTTTATTGATTACCCTTAATAATCCAACCACCTATACAATTTTCATAGATCGATTTTTAGTAACTGCCGAAGCTTATCAAATTAGGGCAGTTCTACTATTCAATAAAATTGATAGTTATAGCGCGGAAGAATTGGATGAAGTAAAGTTTCTGGCGGCTACCTATCGCGAAGTAGGTTATACCTGTATTGGTATATCTGCAAAGACCGGTGAAAATGTGGATAAAGTAAAGGAATTGATGATGGGCAAGGTTTCCATGTTTTCTGGACATTCTGGCGTAGGCAAATCTACTTTGATAAATGCAATAGAACCCAACTTGGATATAAAAACAGCCGAAATTTCAGTACAACATCTACAGGGACAACATACCACTACCTTTGCGGAAATGTTCGACCTGGAATTTGGGGCGCAAATCATAGATACACCTGGTATAAAGGGGTTTGGGATTGTAGATATGGAAAGAGAGGAAATAGGCGATTATTTTCCAGAACTATTTGAATTAAAACAAGATTGTAAGTTTAATAATTGTATTCATTTAGATGAACCTAAGTGTGCCGTAAAAGATGCCTTGGAGGACGGTGAAATTTCTTGGAGCCGTTATAGGAGTTACGTGCAAATGATATCCGGAGAGGATGAAGGTTATAGGTTGGATAATTACGGAGAAAAAAATTGAGAGTAGTACTACAAAGGGTTTCTAGGGCAAGTGTAACGGTAAACGATAAAACTGTTTCAGCAATTGAAAGTGGCTTATTGGTATTATTGGGAATAACGGAGGAAGATAGCTTGGATGATATTCAATGGCTGGCTAATAAGATTGTTAACCTTCGCGTTTTTAATGATGAAAGTGGTGTTATGAACAAATCGATTTTAGATAATGGCCGTGATGTTATCGTTGTTAGTCAATTTACGTTATTTGCTTCGACTAAAAAAGGAAACCGACCATCCTATATAAAGGCAGCCAAGCCAGCAGTTGCAATTCCAATATATGAGTCTTTTGTTTCTGAAATGGAGCAACGGCTAGGGAAAAAAGTAGGGACCGGTATATTCGGGGCGGATATGAAGGTAAATTTGCTAAATGACGGTCCGGTGACAATTATCATCGATTCAAAAAATAGAGAATAATGAACATACAAAACGCACAACAAGCCGTAGATGATTGGATTAAAGAGCACGGTGTTCGCTATTTCAATGAACTTACCAATATGGCCCAACTTACGGAAGAAGTGGGAGAGGTTGCAAGAATTATAGCCAGGCGTTACGGTGAGCAGAGTGAGAAGGAATCGGACAAATCCAAAGATTTAGGAGAAGAACTGGCAGATGTTATGTTTGTGGTACTTTGCTTGGCCAACCAAACAGGTATAGATTTGCAACAAGCTTTTGATAAAAAGCTAGATTTAAAAACTAAGCGAGATCACGACCGTCATCAGAATAATAAAAAGTTGAAATAGTACTATCTTTGAGGTTCTTTTTTAAACTAAAAAACTTTGAAAATCCATCTTTCCGGGCCTGATCATAAGCTTCTCAAAAAAAGTATAAAAATTACAGGTTCTAAAAGTGAGTCTAACCGTTCGCTTTTTCTTTCGACACTATACCCAGAGATTTCTATTGAAAATCTTTCAAATTCGGACGATGCCCATGTTATGAAAAAGGGTTTGGGACAAAGTTCTGGCACAGTGGATATTCACCATGCCGGTACGGCCATGCGTTTTTTGACTAGTTATTTTGCATCACAGGAGGGAAAAGAAGTAATTCTTACGGGCTCTAAGCGCATGACCGAAAGACCTGTGAAGGTGTTGGTGAATGCATTAAGAGCGCTAGGTGCGGAAATTGAGTATGTAAAAGATAAGGGCTATCCACCGCTTCACATCATAGGTAAAACGCTAACGAAGAATAGGGTAAGTCTTCCTGCGAGTATTAGTAGCCAGTATATATCGTCACTTTTGTTAATGGCCCCTAGTCTAGAAAAAGGCCTTGAACTGGAATTGGTCGGTAAAATAACTTCTGTCCCATACATAAAAATGACGTTGGGTCTTTTAGACGAGATTGGTATTAACAGCTCTTTTGAAGGAAATATCATTAAGGTGAGTCCAAAAGGAAAAGTAATACCTGCAACCTTGGTCGTGGAATCCGATTGGAGCTCTGCCTCTTATTTTTATAGTATTGTTGCATTGGCAGAGGTGGGTACGGAGATAACTTTGTCGTCCTACAAAAAGAATAGCCTTCAAGGAGATAGTGTCCTGGTAACTATTTATAAGGATTTTGGAGTTAAAACTTCATTTGACCAAAATAAAATAATTTTGAGAAAAACATCAAAGTGTAAGCTCTCAATGATTGAATGTAAACTGGAAAATGCACCGGACATAGCACAGACCATTGCAGTGACTTGTTTTGGACTGGGGATAGGATGCCATCTAACCGGTTTACACACTTTAAAAATCAAGGAGACGGATAGGTTGGTGGCATTGCATACGGAACTTTCCAAGTTAGGTGCGACTATCTCCGTGACGCAGAAATCGTTAACGTTAAGCCCAACGGCGACTGTTAATGAGGGGATAGCCATTGACACCTATAAGGATCATAGAATGGCCATGGCATTTGCCCCGTTGGCAATGAGAACCAATCTGTTTGTTAATGATGCAGAGGTGGTTTCCAAATCATATCCGGATTTTTGGAAAGACCTAGAATCACTTCATTTTAAAGTTAAAGAATTATAATTCAGCTTTTACTTGACAACCCCTATCCGCAGATTGTATATTTGCAGCCGCATTTTGCTTGGTTGAAAATAATATTTCACCTCTAATAGATTTATAAGACATATGAAATTATCGCACTTCAGTTTTGAGCTTCCAAAGGAATTATTGGCAGAACATCCTTCCGAGAACAGGGACGAGTCTAAATTAATGGTTATACACAGGGAAACCGGTAAAATTGAGCACAAGATGTTCAAGGATATGATCGATTATTTTGATGAAGGCGATGTTATGGTGTTGAACAATACTAAAGTTTTCCCTGCCCGGCTATATGGTAACAAAGAAAAAACAGGTGCAAGAATAGAAGTGTTTCTTTTGCGCGAGCTGAACGAGGAACAAAGGTTATGGGACGTTTTAGTTGATCCCGCACGTAAGATTCGTATTGGGAACAAGCTATACTTTGGAGAAGATGAGGCATTGGTCGCAGAGGTTATTGATAACACCACTTCTAGGGGACGCACCCTTAGATTCCTCTATGACGGCGCATATTTGGATTTTAGAAGAAAATTAAAGGAATTGGGGGAAACACCACTTCCAAAATACATAAAGAGAGATGTTGAGCCAGAGGATGAGGACCGCTACCAGACTATTTATGCTAAGCACGAAGGTGCGGTGGCCGCTCCAACTGCAGGATTGCATTTTTCGAAGCATCTTTTAAAGCGATTGGAAATTAAGGGAATCGATTTTGCTGAACTTACACTACATGTTGGTTTGGGAACGTTTAACCCAGTTGAGGTAGAAGACCTTTCCAAGCATAAAATGGATAGTGAGGAGCTATTTATAGACGAGAAAGCAACGGAGATAGTAAACAATGCCCAAAAGAAGAAAAAAAGAATCTGTGCCGTGGGAACTACGGCCATGAGAGGTCTTGAAAGTGCGGTGTCTTCTAACCACACGTTAAATACCTATGAAGGGTGGACGAATAAGTTTATCTTCCCTCCTTATGAGTTTAGTATAGCTAATTGTATGGTTACTAATTTTCACTTACCAAAGTCCACTTTGTTAATGATGGTGTCCGCCTTTATGGGTCATGATTTAATGAAGAAAGCATACAAACAAGCAATTCTAGAAAACTATAAGTTCTATTCTTATGGTGATGCCATGTTAATTATCTAGAAATATTGTCTGTTCATTAGCCTTGGTCAAAATGAACTGGAGAATTCAAATCATTTAAATCCTGCTTTATCAATAGAAATATGAAAAGCAGGATTTTTTAGCTTAAAAGAAAGTGGAAGTTAAGAAAAAGGATATACGTGCCTTGACTCGGGAACAGCTCAGAGCATTTTTTGTCTCTAATGGGGATAAAGCGTTTCGTGGCAATCAGGTGTACGAATGGCTTTGGCAAAAATCTGCGCATTCCTTTGATGTCATGACCAATCTTTCCAAGGAAACAAGGGAGATGTTGGAAGGCAGCTATGTTATTAACCACATAAAAGTGAACCAGATGCAGCGCAGCGCGGATGGTACCATAAAAAACGCGGTACGCCTACATGATGATTTGGTAGTGGAATCTGTTTTAATACCCACAAAAACAAGGACGACGGCATGTGTTTCCAGTCAAGTAGGATGTAGTTTGGATTGCCGGTTCTGTGCAACATCGCGCTTAAAACGTATGCGCAACCTAAATCCTGACGAAATCTATGATCAAGTTGTAGCCATTGATAATGAGAGTCGACTATATTTTGATAGACCTTTAAGTAATATTGTATTTATGGGTATGGGGGAACCGCTAATGAACTATAACAACGTTCTAAAAGCAATTGATAAGATTACGGCCAAAGAAGGACTGGGTATGTCTCCAAAACGTATTACGGTATCAACTTCTGGCGTTCCAAAATTAATTAAGCGAATGGCGGACGAGCAGGTAAAGTTTAAGTTGGCAGTATCCTTACATTCTGCTATTGATGAAATAAGAACCTCCATAATGCCATTTAATGCTACGTTCACCTTAAGTGATTTAAGGGAATCATTGGAATACTGGTATGATAAGACCAGAAGCCGGATTACATATGAATATGTAGTTTGGGAGGGTATAAACGATACTCAAAAGGATATTGATGCCCTGGTCGAATTTTGTAGGTTTGCGCCTTCTAAAGTAAACCTAATAGAATATAATCCTATTGATGACGGTGAGTTTCAACAGGCATCGGATAAAGCCATAGCAAATTATGTGCGCACTTTAGAAAAAAACGGAATCGTCGTAACCGTGAGGCGTTCGAGGGGTAAAGATATTGATGCTGCTTGTGGGCAGTTAGCCAATAAGTCATGAAATAGGTGCGCAGTTGTAATAAAGGGTTTTGGAACGACCTTATTTACCTTCCGCCTGTGTAATACTGCATGTTGAGTACCGTTTACTCCTGTCTTTTCGCTAATTTTAACTTCCAAAGCCAGACCGCTTGAAAATAGTTGCGCAAATTAAGGAACCCGTCAATAAAGAAATGGAACTTTTTGAGTCCAAGTTTAGGGATTCCATGACTTCCAAAGTGGCACTACTAAATCGTATAACGTATTACATAGTAAACCGGAAAGGGAAACAAATGCGTCCTATGTTCGTGTTTCTTACGGCCAAACTTTTAAATAACGGAGAGGTAAATGAACGGACCTATAGAGGTGCTTCGGTAATAGAACTTATCCATACCGCTACCTTGGTCCATGATGACGTGGTGGATGAGAGTAATAAAAGACGGGGATTCTTTTCAATTAATGCATTATGGAAAAATAAAATAGCCGTTCTGGTTGGGGATTATTTATTGTCAAAAGGGCTCTTGTTATCTATTGATAATGGAGATTTTGACCTGCTTCGAATAATCTCCGTTGCAGTTAGGGAGATGAGCGAGGGAGAGTTATTACAAATAGAAAAAGCCAGAAGGTTGGACATTACTGAGGATGTATATTACGATATTATCCGTCAGAAAACAGCAACTTTAATTGCTGCCTGTTGTGGTTTGGGTGCTTGCTCCGTAAAACCCGATAGCGATGATGTGGAGACTTTTCGAAAATTTGGCGAACTATGCGGTATGGCTTTTCAAATTAAAGACGATCTCTTTGATTACGGGAATGAAAGTATTGGAAAACCTACTGGAATAGATATTAAAGAGCAGAAGATGACACTTCCTTTGATTTATGCACTTAACAATTGTACTAAAAAAGAAAAGAGTTGGGTGATCAACTCTGTAAAAAATTACAATAAAGATAAAAAACGAGTAAAAGAGGTCATCTCTTTTGTTAAGGAAAAAGGAGGTCTTGACTATGCCGTGGCCAAAATGTTAGACTATAAGGACAAGGCATTGGAAATATTAAAAGGCTATCCCGAATCTGATTATCGTAGCGCCCTTGAGCTTATGGTAAATTACGTTGTAGATCGTAAGAAATAGATTTATCACCAAAAATGTAACATGGAATTTTTAAGTTATAGTATATTGATTTTAAATTTTATTTTTCTTTGCAGGCAACCATTTCAAAAACTTAAGCGTCTATACTACTAGAAGACAGGATAAAAGCTTTGAAGATCATACCACTATATAAAAACGAAAGACAGCTCATTAAAAGGGCAGTTGCCGGTAATAGAGATGCGCAACAAAGACTCTACACAAAGCATTCACCAAAAATGCTTGGTATATGTAGACAGTATATTAGGGATGTTCATTTTGCAGAGGATGTAATGGTTCAAGGTTTTTTAAAGATGTTCAAAAAACTAGATACATTTAAACATAAAGGTAGTTTTGAGGGATGGCTTCGTAGAATCATGATCCGGGAGAGTATATCCTATTTGAGAAAACAACAGTTTGTGGTTTATGATGATGAGGTTTATGAAAAAAATCAAAATCAAGAAGTATTGCAATCTATGGATTTGGATACGGAGCACATTCAGCATTTAATTGATAGTCTTCCGCAGGGGTATAAAATGGTTTTTATTCTATATGCGATAGAAGGTTATAGGCATGCTGAGATTGGTGAGATGCTTTCAATCACGGAAAGCACTTCTAAAAGTCAGTTGTTTAAGGCACGTAAAATGCTTCAAGAAAATTTAAAAAAACAAAATATCATAGGTTATGGAACCAGATAAATTTGAAAAATATATTAAATCAAAATTGGAGGAAAGAGAAATTACACCAAGTAAAAATGCTTGGACAAGAATTTCTTCCCAATTAATTAAAGAAGATAAAAAACCTAAGCGTGGTTATTTATGGTACGGGGTGGCGGCAAGTATCATTATAGTAGTAGGTATTTCCATTTTTTACATAAACTCTGGAATGGGGGAAGCCTTAATGGAAGAAAGTATCGTAGAAATGCCAACTAAAGTGAAGCCCGAGGAAAGCTCTGAAATTGATTCAGAACTAACGCCAGAAATCAATTCCAATACGATAGTGCTTGAAGAATCTTTCGAGGAGGAAATTAAAAGGACAGAGACTAAACCTGTGGCCCCAAAAGCCGCGAAAGAAAGAATATCCTTGAAAGAAAATACGAACCGGGATGTTGCACTTGTTTCTAATAAAGAGAAAATTTTGGATACGTTTAATGTAGGAGTGGTTCCTGAGGATGTGCTAAATTCTAAAATCGAGGAAATTTTGGCTCAGGTTGATGTATTGGAGCAATCAACGGAGTTAACCGATGCCGAAGTAGATTCACTTTTACGAATGGCGCAAGAAGATATTTTAACAAAAAAGCTTTTTAACCCTAATAATACTGTTGACGCCATAACTTTGTTAACGGAGGTTGAGGATGAACTTGATCAATCCTTCCGAAACCAAATTTTCGAATCTTTAAAAACGGGATTTCTTAAAGTAAGGACTGCCGTCGCAGACCGGAATAATTAATCTAAAAACTAGTATAATTTATTGTATTTCTCCACCTAGAACATATGGGACGGGAAGGAGTTTATTCATCAATTTTATCCGTCGAAGGCGGACAATCAAAAATCAAACAATCATGAGAAAATTTACATTGTATTTAATGGCCGTATTCTTAATTCTATATGTTCAGAACATGGAAGCGCAAGAAAAGACAAAGGAAAAACAAACAACTCTAAAGATGTTGGAAGGTGCAAAAGAGAAAATTACCGACCAAGAGAAGGAGGCCCTAAAAAAAGAAGTGGAGAACATTAATGAGCGTTTACAGAGTGGCGTAGTAAGTAAAGAAGAAGCAGTTACCTTAAAGGAGGAAGCCGCAAGGAAAAGAGCTTTGAATATAGAAAATAGAATTGCTATAATCGATAACAAGATAAAGTTGGCAGAACGTAATGGAGACGATATTTTAGAATTGGATACGCTTAATTACCCTGCTCAAATAGAAATAGGTTTTGGTGGCAGGGATGGTGACGAGGAACGTATTTTTGGTATACGTTTTAGAGATAATCCTAGAGTGCGGAAGTTACGTTATGACAGGAGGACATATTCTGATTTCTTTTTTGCAGTCGGTCTAAAC
>JBARUM010000348.1:0-1838 GCA_049645725.1 Maribacter sp. | reverse complement strand
TTAGAACAATTGCTTATAACGTAGGGTAAGCCATAAGTTTCTCCATAAGCGCGAACAAAATGATCTGCACCTGCCTTTGAAGCAGAGTAAGGAGAATTTGGACTATAAGGTGAATTTTCAGTAAAAAAGCCTGTTGCTCCTAAACTACCATATACCTCGTCTGTACTTACTTGATAAAATCGCTTGTTATTAAAATTCCTTTCCCAGTTTTCTCTTGAAGTATTTAACAAATTTACAGTGCCAATGACATTAGCTTTAACAAAAGCCAGAGGATCTTTAATCGATCTATCTACATGTGATTCGGCGGCTAAATGTATTATGCCATCAAAGTTATTCCGTTTAAAAAGTTCGCTTAAGAAATTCCCATCTACGATATCGCCTTTAATAAAGGTATAATTTGGCATGCTTTCAATATCCCTGAGATTTTCCAAATTTCCGGCATAGGTTAACTTGTCTAGATTATAAATCTGGTAGTTTGGATAATTTGTAACAAATCGACGCACAACATGTGAACCTATGAATCCTGCGCCACCCGTTATCAGTATTTTCATATCTTATTATTTATATCGTTATTTCAGGACTGAGTATTTAGGCCTATTGACGCGGCTTGAATAATTCTTAGGTAATATCTTTACCATCAACCCTTCTTGTTCTATTATTTTCTTTGCAAAGCCATACCAAGTCATCGCATCCCCATCGGTATAATGACGAACTCCATACCCCATGCCATTCTTTAATATTGTTTTCAGAATAAACTTGGCTAAATTATTGGCATTAGTAGGGCAACCCGTTTGTTGATCTGTAATATGTAGCTCCTCTCCGTTTCTGGCCTTTCTTAAAACCATAGTATAAAAATTATTGCCAAATTCTGAATAAAGCCAAGAAGTTCGGATTATTAGATATTCTTCTAAAATGTTTTGAATAAACTGCTCTCCCTTAAGTTTAGATTTACCATATTCATTTATTGGGTTCGGCAAATCCTCAACATTATAAGGCTCTATTTTATCACCATCAAAAACATAGTCTGAAGAAATATGGATTAATGCTACTTTATATTCCTTACAAGCCAAAGCCATGTTTTTAACCCCTTTCGCATTTATTTCAAAAGCGATTTCTGGTGTTTTCTCCGCTTGTTCTACATTGGTATAGGCGGCACAGTTGACACAAAAGTCAAAATGATTGGAAGAGAACGTAGAATCAATAATATTTGTATCGGTAATGTCGAGTTGTTTTGAGTCCTTAAAAACAAAATCAAAATTGTAATATTCAGGGGCTATTTTTTGAATACATTGTCCCAATTGACCATTTGCTCCAGTAACCAATACTGTTTTCATATTATAAATCTGAAAATTTTGGAAGTTTTAAATCCTTTTTCGAGATAATCAAATCATCATCTTGGCTTTCCCAATCGATATCTAAATTCTCATCATTGTAAATGATACCGCTTTCTGTATTTGGATAATAGTAGTTGTCGCACTTATAATTAAAAATTGCCTCCTCTGACAAAGTTAAAAATCCATGAGCCATACCCTTTGGTATAAAAATAGCTTTATGATTATCTGAACTCAACTTCATTTTAAAATGTTTGCCAAAGGTTTCACTACCTTTTCTTGTGTCTACCACTACATCTAAAACTTCTCCTTTCGTAACCCTTACTAGCTTTGCCTGTGATGCTTTTCCCATTTGAAAATGCAGCCCTCTCAAAACTCCCTTTTTGGATATTGAAATATTGTCTTGAACAAAATCGATCGTATAGTCCAAAACGCTTTCCAGTACTTTTTTTTTGTAGGATTCAAAAAAAAGCCCCCTGTTGTCGTTAAAGAAAACAGGCTCAATTA
>JBARUM010000347.1:0-5693 GCA_049645725.1 Maribacter sp. | reverse complement strand
ATCGAGGAGGGCTGATGGCTGTACCGGCTGGGATGCGGCGGCTGACGGTGGACCTGAGCGTGCCGCTGCGGGCCGAGTTGCGCGCTGCGGCGAAACGGGACGGGGTGCCGGCACCGGCACGGCTGCGTGCGCTGGCGACGCTGTGGGCGCAGGATCCAGATCTTCAAGAGCAGGTCGTGGAAGTCGCTCGAGCGCAACAGGCGGAGGCGCGAGAGCGTGCTGTTCAGTCTCGACTCCGCACACTGAATGCCAGAGCAATAGCCGGATAGTTTCGCGCCGCCGGGGGGTGGATGCCCGGTGAGCACCGCATTGCCACTGCCGCCGGCATGGTCCCCAGAAGATTCGTTCGTCCGAGCAGAAGAAGCCGCGGTCCGGGTCACTGGGCGCAGCCCCAAGAGGCTCAGTGACGGATCACTGCTGGTCCGGTGCGTCAACCCAGCCCACGATGACACCCACCCCTCGCTGCACCTGACCTGGACTTCGACAGAGTTCGGCGGCCGCACCCTGCTGCACTGCTACGCCTGCGGCCCAGGCATCGACCAAGAGGACTGGGCCCGTTATCTCGGGTTGGAGTTCGACGACCTGTTCGATGACCGCCGGTGGTCGCTACACAACAAGACCAGCGGATCGCGCACACCACGCAAATTGCCCCGCACCCGCAGCACGGGGAGCACCTACCAGAAGCTGGGCCCTCTGCCGACCAAGATCGCCGGGGATCTCCACCAACTGTTGGATCAAGAGCCGCCACCGGCTGTAGCCGAGACGCCGGACTGCCAGCACAGCCTGAAGCACGTCGAGACCTACGACTACACCGACCTCGACGGCCAGGTAGTGCAGCGGGTGCACCGCAGAATCTGCCAACACTGCGCCGCAAAAGTCTTTCCGCAGGAGTTTTGGGATGGTCGCAGCTGGGGCAAGAAACCCCCCGGGTTCAAAGAGTTTCTCTACGGCCAGGACTTGGTCGAGCAGGCCGTCGCCGGCGGCGGTGAAGTCTGGCTCCTCGAGGGGGAGAAAGACGTGCACGCCGCCCAGGCGGCCGGGGTCGTGGCCACGACGAACCCTGGCGGTGCCACCGGGTTCCAGAAGCACTTGGCCCCGGTGTTTGCTGGTGGGCGAGTGGCGGTCGTATTGGACCGGGATCACGCCGGGTGGACACGCGGCACCCAGGTGCACCAACTGCTCACTGACGCCGGCGCGGCTGAGGTCCGCATGCTGCTGCCCCTGGTCGACAACCCGAAGGCAGACCTCAGCGACCACCTAGACGCCGGACACAGCCTGGACGAGCTCGTCGAGGTGCCGGTCGAAGGCGTGCAGGCCTGGTTCCAACTCAAAGGGCTGCACACCAATCTCGCAGAGATCAAGGCCTGTGAAGACGAGACCCTGGCGCAACTGCAGGTCGCCGAGTACGACGTCGCACAGGGACGGCGCGCGAAGGCCGGTGACCGGCGCCGTTACGCAAAACGGTGGGCCAAGGAGGCCTACCGAGCTCACGCCCGATTGGTCGACACCACAATCAAATTGGTGAAAACCACCGGGACCGTTTCTGATAACCCGTGGGCAGGGGAGGCCCGCGACATCGCTATCGGTGTGGCGCGATCGGCGACGACATTGACCACTTCAATGTTCCAGGCAGCAGAGGAGATTGTTCCTGCTGAACTGACTGGGACACCGGACTTGTTAGCCAAAACGGTCGCAGTAGCCACCCGCGCGGTTGCCTCGGTCGCTGCCCCAGCACCCGAACCCGCTGACACCGGACCCGAGGACCATGAGCCTGCAGCTGAGGGCGACCCGGGGCCAGGGTGGCAACCCCGGGTGCTGCCCGGCGGTGGGGGCGGTGGGTCGATCACCCACCGCGGGGTACACGTCTCTGCCCCAGACTTCGACGTCGTGATCTCCAAGGCCGGCCGGGTGGAGCTCGTCGAGATCAAAACGGTGCAACGTGGCCGCGGAGAGGATGCCTACTTCGAGCAGATCTTCTCCCGGGTGCTGAACTGCGAGGTTCGGTTGTGCCGCAAGGAATTCGCTGAGGCTGAGGACGCGCTGTCGGAGTCCAACATCGACCTGGACGCCTTGGGCGATCGAGACCCGATGATGAGCCAGGAAAAGACTGTCTCGCTGCCCTCGTTGACACACGTCGCGATCGAGTTGCGCACCACTCCCGATGAGGAACCGAAAGTGTTCCGGGTCAGCGCCAAGGACTACGAAGACGGGTCCTTTATCTCGAACCTGCCGGTGCCCGGGTTGGCGTACTCGACCAGTCGCAGCGGCCGCGAGAAGGTGATCACGGCGATCAACACGGTCTCTGCCGCCGCGAAGTTGGTGACGTCCTACCGCGCTACTGGGTGGCGCAACGTCGACGGGGAAGATTTCTGGGTTACCGCGAACGGGGCCATCGGTGCCCAAGGGTGGCGCCCGGCGCCGAGCAACCTATCCGGCGGACTCGCCCGATTCGACCTGCCCATACCCACCCAAGAATCGGCCCGGTTGCGGTCGGCGTTCCTGAACCACTCGGCCGGGATGATGGACCACTTCCCAGACCGTGTCGCAGCGGTGTTGGTTGGGACGGCGTACCGGGCTGTGTTGTGTCCCAACGAGTGGTCGACGGTGCTGTCCGGGTCCCCGGGGGTCTACAAGACCGGGCTGGCTGCTTTGACGATGCACCACTACGGCGAGTTGTGGGACCGGCTGCGTCCGTTGACGTCCTTGTCCGGTAACGGGGCCACGACCAACGCACTGCGGATCATGCTGCACCAGGTCAAAGACTCACTGGCATTCCTCGACGACAACGCGCCCACGCAGGGAGCCGAGCAGGCGTACAAACGGCTCGAGGACCTGATGCGGATGCTGCACAACGCCGAAGACCGGCCCAGGTCTTCACGCGATGGGCAGGAAACGTTGGAAGGCGGCCGTCCTCGAGCGACCGGCTTGATCACCACCGAACTGCCACCCCGGGCCGGTGCCTCCGGCGGCCGCCGCGGGCTGATGGTCCCCCTGTCCAAGGGCGAGATCGAGCTGCCACCGATCGAAGAACTGGATAGGCTGGAATCACGGCACGCCAGGGCGTTGCTGACCTCGAGTTACCTGCAGTGGGTGGCCCAGGTAGGCCGCAACGACGTGCTGCTGCGATTGGACACGCTTCGCCGCGAGTTCAAGCAGTGGGTGAGCGACTACCCGGTGCAGCAGCCGAACTACGCCGCGCACAGCGTGAAAATCGCTGAACTGTACGCCGGGTGGGCTTTGATGATTGAGTTCCTCACCGAGGCCGACGCCTTGACCGAAGACGAAGCCAACCGGTGGCGACAGCGGGTCGCGCAAGCGCTGTTGGTGGCCGCGGAGTACGCCGAAGACCCCGACCTGGTGAGCTCCACCGGGGAACGGGTCCGGGACCTGCTGCGATACGCGATGGCCAACGGGCTCGCCTACGCCAGCGACATCTACGACGGCCGCGCACCGCAATTCCTCGAGGCGCGGGGGGGGTGGGTCGCCACCCCCCGCACCGCGCCCGGGAGCACCATGGACTACCCCTCGACAGCGGTGGTGGATTGGCGCCGCCCCGACCGAGCGATCCACTTGGGGTACGTCAACACCAACGCCGACCACGCCGGCGACACCTCACCCGAGTTGGTGTGCGAGCGAACCAGCCTGGAAGCGACCGTCAAAGCTGCGGCTGCCGCGATGACCGACACCTCTGCTATCGACCCCGGCACAGTCATGCGTGCCCTGGTCGATGAGGGCATCTTGAAGGTGGGTCATGCCAAGCGGCCAGATGGCGGGCATGTCGTGTGCAAAACGTTGGCGCGGTCCATCCACTGCGAGCCCTCGATCAAGGACCCGACCAAGCCGAACCGGGGCAGGCGCGTCGTTCTGCGACTAGAAGAGATCCTCGGTGGCACCGACGACGACGTCGACCCCGGGAACCAGCGAGAGTTCGTGCCACCCCCGCCACCGGGCAGCACCCCTTCGGGGGTCACTGGTTCGGTTCCAGTATCGCCCGCCACCGAACCCCCCGAAGGGCCTGCTGCACCGACACACAGCGACCCTGCCGACCAGGCAGACCTGAGCCCGGATCCTGCCCCGGAAGAGACTCCCACCACCGAACACGACACCCCCACCCAAGCCGAGGACAAGGCCATGGCGAGCTACACCAATCAGGCAGGCCTGACATTGTCCTCGGCTCGGGCCGCACCCGGTGACTGCACCGCCGGGTGTGGGTTCGTCTGCGGAGTCACATTCGTCGGGATGCACCTGCACCAGGGGTGTTTCATGCGCACCCACGCCACCACGATCGAGGATCTGCGCCAAGACCTGACCGGGCCCCCACCCGAACCACCAGAGCCCGAGCCCGGGCCCCCGGAACTGAACTTCCTCGACGAACCCACCGAAGACTCACCGGCGCCGGCAGCTGTGCCCGCCCCGGCCCGCCGGGAACCACAGACCAAGGCACCAACACCCGGGCGTGCACAGTCCCGGACGGAGTTCACTGCCTCGGTCGTCGTGGTCGACGTCGACGGGTACTGCCTGCCCGGACAGGACAAGCAGCCGTTGCCACACCCGATCCGCCACGCCGGCGATCTAGAGAAGTTAGGGAAGGAACTCGGCCTGGGCCACCCGCCGATGCGGTGGAAGAAGATCCCCGAAGCAGGACTGGTCGTGCCCACCCACGCCTTGTGGGAGAAGCTCGGTGTCCCACTGGATGTTCCCGGCCGAGCAGCTAAGCGCAAAGAGTGGTTCACCCAGATCAGCCGCGACTTGCCCTTCCTCGATGACGCGATCGCCTCAGGGTGGGTCTTCGGCCGCGGCCAGGGCGCGCCAGTGCTGCGGGGGATGACGAGGCTGCGCCGGCAAGGCGCAGAGCGTGGATCGGTGGCGATCATGTTCACCCCGGGCATGCCCCAGGACTGGGGTCTAGGTCCAACGATCGACCCGGCCTCGGTCGCTACCCGGCTGCAGCTGGTCACAGATGCGCTCGGGATCCCGTTCCGAGCTTCACCGATCTCCACGGGCCTAGACCTGATGAAGATTGTGCTGGGCCGCGACGTGCGCAAGGCGCTCACTGCAGCACACGCAGTGGACTACGACACGATCGGACCAGCCTCGATGGCCGAGTGCGAGCCGTCGTTCGATTGGACCAGGACACCGACCAGTGAGGAAGCAGCCCGGGAGCACTTGGCGTTGTTCGACCGGGGCGGGTCTTACCTGTCGACGTGGTCTTCGCTGAAGATCGGCATTGGAACACCAGAACGGCACGAGGACGAGCTGAAGTTCACCGCGTCGCGGGCCGGATGGTGGTTGGTGCAGATGCCCACGAAGGCCGAGGGAGCACTCGATCCCTACCCCGATCTGTTGGACCCGCAGGGCAAGCGCTCTGGACAACAGGTGTGGATCACCACCCCAGTGCTGGAGTACGCGGTGAAAGAGCTCTCCGCTGACCCACAGGTAGTGGCGTCGTGGACGTGGCCAGCCGAGCGATCCAAGGCGTGGTTGAAGCCGCTGTATGAGGTACTGCGAGACGGCCTGAGCCAGTTGCGTGACATACCCGGTGACGACAGCCTCGCAGCGCAGAAGCTGGTGAAGCAGATCTACAAGCAGATGTCTGGGCACTTGATCTCTGCCGACTCTGACACCCTGTCTCGACCCGACCTGCGTGGCAGGGAAGACGTACTGGATATGCACCACCCGTACGCGTTCCACGC
>JBARUM010000346.1:0-1735 GCA_049645725.1 Maribacter sp. | reverse complement strand
ATAGAACAGGATGCGTTCATGTCTTTAGGTATATAAGTTTGAGTACCGACAAAAGTTCAATACTATTGTTAAAGACCGTACTATGAAATATATTTCGCCAACTAAAAGATCGCTATTTATAACTATACTCGTTTTGGCTTTTATAGCCTGTAATTCTGCTAAGGAGAAGAAGAAACCCGTTCATCAAAACATAGTTGCGTCATCTTTTGATGCTTCTAAGCAACTGGTGTATTACAATACGAACCACTTGGCATTGGTAAAGGAAAAAATCAAAGCGCAGGATTCCTTTTTTTCAAAAAATTACGAAGCCGTTTTAAAAGCGGGTACCTACGCTTTGAACTATAAGGTAGATCCCGTCACCAATAAAAAGGAGGTTCCGCCTAGTAATGATATGCACGATTATATTTCGTACGCGCCCTATCGTTGGCCAGACCCTTCTACCCCAAATGGTTTACCGTGGATTCCTAAAGATGGAATCATAAATCCCGTATCCCGAAACGCTGATACCGATTTCAGTCGAAAAAATAATTTTTTCGATGCCGTAGAAAATTTGACGTGGGCCTATTACTTTTCTGATGACGCCGTGTATGCGGATAAGGCTATGGAAATAATCAAAGTTTGGTATCTAGACCCCGAAACCAAGGTTAACCCCAATCTTAATTTTGGTCAAGGACATCCCGGCATTGCCTCTGGAACCAAGGCGGGTGTGCATGAGTGGGATGGGCAATCTTCCATAATTACGGCATTACAACTATTTGAAAAAAAGGGTATTTTGCCCGTGGCGATGAAAGTGGGAATGACAGATTGGTTTACGGAATACCTCAATTGGCTGATTACTAACCCCATGGCCGTAGACGCGGGCTTTACCCGACAGAACCATGCAAATCACTATACCTATCAGGTAATAGGTTTAATGATGTATTTAGGTAAAAATGATGATGCCAAAGCTGTTGTAGAAGATGCCCGACAATCTAGAATTGCCGACCAAATTATGCCAGATGGAGGCCAACCAGGGGAATTGGGCAGAACTAAGTCCGTCAGTTATTCCAACACCAATATTTGGTTGATGACCGAGTTTACACTCATGGGTCAAAAATTAGGAATAGACTTATGGAAATTTGAAACTGAAGATGGCAGAAGCCTTAAAAAAGCTTATGAATTTTTGGAATACTATGTTTTACATCCTGAGGAATGGCCAAAAAAGCAAATCACCGAAGGTGGCCCGGAAAAAGCTTTAGCAGAGCATACCAAACCATTGCTTTCAAAAGCATCTACGGCATTAGGGGAGCGGTTGATAGACCCAAAGGTAAAGGCATACCTTAAATTAAATCCACTGACTGTCTTGCTATATCCTCCTGCAGAAATGTTAACTGAAATGAAGGAAAAAGGGTATAACTAATTACTTTAGTTTTAAGAAGTACAGAAGAACATGCTCATGTAGAAATGCAGGATGGGACAGGATACAAAGTTTAACCCGTAGCTGTATGTTTGAAGATACTCCTGTAGTTTCTTTTCAATGCTTAATCTGTATCTATGCATATCGTTACTAAAATATTTATGTTCAATCCGCTTTATTTACTATTCATTGTTTTGTGCTTTTCTTTACGCTTAGGCGCCCAGGATGCAACAGTTAGTACAGAAGAGGAAAGACCAAATATTATTTTTATCTTAACCGATGATCAGCGTTTTGACGCTTTGGGCTATCAAGGTAATAAACTGATCGATACCCCAGAAA
>JBARUM010000345.1:0-4659 GCA_049645725.1 Maribacter sp. | reverse complement strand
GTTTTAAACTCTACTCCATACGCTTTTGCCATGGCTTCCATCATAGGCGTGGAAACTATGGTCGTGGCAATAAATTCGTTGCCTTTAAAACCTTTTTCCTTTCTTTTTTCCAAAAGAAACTTCGTCATCAATACCATAGCCTGGTTTCCGTTGACTATTTCCATTTTACCCTCCAGATTACGAACTGCTATACCTAGTCGGTCACTGTCCGGGTCCGTACCCACAACCATATCGGCACCTATTTCTTCCGCTTTTTTAACGGCCATGGAAAGTGCTTCGGATTCTTCCGGATTAGGAGAATTTACCGTTGGGAAGTTCCCATCTGGTTTTGCCTGTTCTTGTATAATGGTTACATTTTTGTAACCCGCTCTTTTCAAAACTTCTGGTATAGCGGTGATAGAAGTACCATGCAAGGATGTAAAAACAATTTTAAAATCGTCTTTACCAGCGGCATCAAAGTTTCCGTTTGTTACGGAAGCTTCTATAAATGCCTCGTCTACCTCTTCATCAATTACTTTGATAAGACTGTCGTCTGCTTCAAATTTTATATCCTCGACGCTCAAGGAGTTTATTTCGGCAATAATTTCCCCATCCTGAGGTGGTACAATTTGTCCGCCATCTGTCCAGTATACTTTATATCCATTATACTCAGGAGGATTGTGTGAGGCTGTTAATACGATACCGGCATGGCACTTTAGATGACGCACAGCAAAAGAAAGCTCTGGAGTGGTACGTAATTCGGAAAATAGATATACTTTAATTCCGTTTGCGGAAAAAACCTCTGCTACCGTTCTCGCCAGTGTGTCACTATTATGTCGGCAATCAAAAGCGATCACCACTTTTATTTCTTCGTCGGTGTAAGTTTTGTTTAAATAGTTACTTAGGCCCTGCGTACTTTTTCCAAGTGTGTATTTGTTAATTCTATTAGTGCCCACGCCCATTATACCGCGCATACCACCTGTACCAAATTCCATATTTTTATAGAATCTATCTTTTAATTCATCGGTATCGGTATCAATTAAATGTTGTATTTCTTTTTTGACTGCAGGTTCAAAAAAATCGGTCATCCAGCTTTTGGCGGTATCAAGTATATTGTTCATCGAATGTTCAGTTTTTAGTATCTATTAAATTTACGAAGAATATTGAGTTTGGTCTGTTTTGGTATTTATTTCTTCCGATATTGTGTAGCGCGTTTCATTTTTTCTGGAACGAATTAAGATTTCTCCTAGAAATCCGGCCAAGAACAGCTGTGTCCCTATGACCATTGCAATTAGGGAGATATAGAATTGTGGTCTATCCGTAATTAACCTACCAAAAGGATTGATAAAAAGTTTATCGATTCCCAAATAAAGGGCAAAGCCAAAACCTATGGTAAACATTAAAACACCTAATGCGCCGAAGAGATGCATAGGCCGTTTGCCAAATTTGGATACGAACCAAATGGTTAATAAATCTAAAAATCCGTTTATAAAGCGTTCCATACCAAATTTAGTTTTTCCGTATTTTCTGGATTGATGTTGTACAATTTTTTCCCCAATTTTGGAAAATCCTGCATTTTTTGCAAGTACGGGAATATATCTATGCATTTCTCCAGACACTTCTATAGTTTTAACTACTTCACTTTCATAGGCTTTGAGACCACAATTAAAATCATGTAACCGAACCCCAGAAGTTCTTCTTGCCGCCCAGTTAAATAGTTTTGAAGGGAGGTTTTTAAATATAACCGAATCATAGCGCTTTTTCTTCCAACCTGAGATTAGTTCAAAACCATCTTCAACAATCATTTTATACAATTCTGGTATTTCCTCCGGATTATCCTGTAGGTCAGCATCCATGGTGATAATGACCTGCCCTTTAGCCGATTTGAAACCGGCATGTAAGGCTTGTGATTTACCAAAATTCCGAAGAAAACGTATACCCTTTACATTAGGGTTTTTTATAGAAAGTTCCGTAATAGTGTTCCAAGAATTATCCGTACTCCCATCATCTACAAAAAGGATTTCATATAAAAAATGATTGGATTGCATTACGGATACAATCCAATCATGTAGCTCTTTGAGCGACTCTTCTTCGTTAAGTAAGGGAATTACAATGGATAACTGCATTGGTTGCTTCAGGAATTCCTTTCAAAAATAAGACAAATACTTACTTTTTAATAAGCTGACTCTTGTTTTCTCAAAATCAGACCTCCAATGAGCCCAACTATCAAGCCAATGAAAATGTTAATGATTAAGATAACTGGATATGAAATCCATGCAAATTTCTTTTGCATCTCAATTCCCTGATCCATTTGCTCCTCGGTAATACTTGGGTTGTCTGCCATTGCTTGTTGCTTGCCAAGTTCGTACATGTTGTCCATAAAATCCGGCTCAATTAAATTTGAAAATACAAAGAACCATAAGACTCCCAATATTCCAGAAATCAGTGCAATACCGGCACCCAATTTTAAAGCTTCAGAGAGGGATAAATAAGTTGAATTAGCTTTTTTAAATTGGGTTATTCCAAAAATTATACCTGCCGCTAAAATTGCTATTTGAACAGCTTGCACGGCAACCCCTCTTTCATAATGCATATCCATAGTAAACAACATTACTGCGAATATTATGGTTACGCCTCCTGTTATAAGGCCATAGTTAAATGCGTATTTACCCGTTTTAGGCTTATTTTCGTCCATTTTTATAGTTTTTAAGGTTGATTGCAATCAATAGGTATTGTTTTGTGACTATTTGTTACAACTAAAGTTACAATATTTTTGAGACGTTTTTACCTAAATTAAATTGTCAGTTTCCAATATTTACTTAAATTTGCAGCCTGAAAAGAGCACCCGTTGGAATGGGTGCGTTAAAGTCTAGTACAATGAGAAAAGGAATACATCCTGAAAATTATAGATTAGTTGCCTTCAAGGACATGTCCAATGAAGAAGTTTTTTTAACAAAGTCAACTGCAGATACTAAGGAGACCTTAGAAGTAGATGGTGTTGAATACCCGTTGGTGAAATTAGAAATTTCTAGAACATCTCATCCTTTTTATACTGGCAAAGCTAAATTCTTGGATACGGCAGGTCGTATTGACAAGTTTAAGAACAAGTACAAGAAATTTGCTAAACCCGAGGTTAAAGAAGAAGCTAAAAAAGAAGAATAAGATATATTTATATTTTATATAAACGCCTTTGATAAAACATCAGGGGCGTTTTTTTTTGAACATATCCAGAATTTGTAACGCTTTATCAGGTATACCATTCAAGAAACCCCAGAATAGTTAATTTTGTAAGAAATCTATTAGCCCATGAATTACATTCTTTTTGATGGTCCCATGCGCAATAATTTATTGCCATTTACATTTACTAGACCTGTAGCCGAGATAAGAATTGGTATCATGACCATAAAAGAGAAATGGGAAGCTTACCTAAAGGAGGAAACTTCCACTCTTACAGAGGAATACCTAAGAACAAAGTATCCGCCTAAGCTTAAAGATGATAATATATTCATTGATGCTTCTTTTCTACCCACGAAAAGTGTCATTAATGAAATTGCTGAACTAGGTTTAGGTCAGGCCTTAGTTCATGCCGATACAATAATTGCATATAGAAGCACTTCTATTAAGAATGATGCTAGTCTATATTCGCTTCAGCGAATTAATTTTGATGGGAAAATCATGAGAATTGGATATACATGGGATATTTTCTCAAAAAACGAAGAAGCCCTGCAGGCCGATTTTGATTTCATAACTTATGGAAGAAAGAGTCAGCCTATATCTAAAACAAATAGTTTAATTTGTCCTGAGCGTATATTTTTGGAAGAAGGTGCCAAAGTGGAATATAGCATACTAAATGCTACGGATGGTCCTATTTATATTGGAAAAAACGCGGAAATATGGGAAGGAAGCCTAATACGGGGAGGTTTAGCACTATGTGAAAAGGCGATTATAAAAATGGGAGGGAAGCTTTATGGCTCTACTACAATTGGACCTCATAGTAAAGTTTGTGGCGAGGTAAGTAACTCTGTAATTTTTGGCTACTCGAGTAAAGGACACGAGGGGTATTTAGGAAATGCTGTTTTGGGAGAATGGTGTAATATTGGTGCTGATTCCAACAACTCTAACCTCAAGAACAACTACGCCAAGGTTCGTTTATGGAATAACGCCACAGAGAAATTTGAACAAACTGGACTACAATTTTGTGGATTGATGATGGGGGACCATAGTAAAACCGCTATTAATACCATGTTCAATACCGGTACTGTTATTGGGGTTAATTCAAATATTTATGTACCAGGATTCCCAAGGAATTTTATTCCAAGTTTTAGTTGGGGTGGTGCCTCCGGTTTTTCAACGTATTTGCCCAAAAAGGCCTTTGAAGCTGCTGAAGTCATGATGGCCAGAAGAGGAGTAGAGTTTAACGAGGTCGAAGCTGATATTTTAAATCATGTTTTTGAACTGACGAAAAAATGGCGTAATTACTAATTACCGGTTGATTTTCAAGTAGGGACTATCCAACATCTTAATTTATTTGCATTTATTCAAACTATGTATCTTTGCCAAATGATTTTTAGTACCTAAAAATTAATGAAGAAAAAAGTCGCATTTTACACATTGGGCTGTAAACTCAATTTTTCCGAAACCTCTACAATTGCTAGAAGTTTTGTAAACGAGGGGTTTGAC
>JBARUM010000344.1:0-2643 GCA_049645725.1 Maribacter sp. | reverse complement strand
GAAGTACCGGAAGGCTATAAATTAATGGAGATCGGAGATTTTATAAGAGGTATGCCTTTATTAATTTCTGGAGTCATTAAAATTTTAAGAGAAGATGAAGATGGCGATGAACTTTTACTATACTATTTAGAAAAAGGTGATACCTGCTCTATGACCATGGCGTGTTGTATGGGCGACAAAAAAAGTGAAATCAGAGCTATTGCAGAAACCGATGCAAAACTTATTATGGTACCTATTCAGAAAATGGAAGAATGGACCGCCAAATACAAGTCTTGGAGAAACTTCGTATTCAATAGCTACCATGTTCGATTAAATGAGCTTTTAAGCACCTTAGATAATATCGCATTCCAAAAAATGGATGAACGTCTAATTGGTTACCTCAAAGAAAAATCTAGGGTAACAAAAGACAATATCATTCATAGTACCCATCAAGATATCGCCTACGACCTTCATAGCTCTAGAGTTGTAATTTCTAGACTTTTAAAGAAACTTGAAGAAATGGGCAAAATTAAACTCCACCGTAATTATTTAGAAATTTTAGATTTATAACACCTCTGTAACAAATGTTACTGCGCAGGTTTCCGCACCGTTCTACTTTTGTGATATTAAATACATCACATGGAAATTTTGCACGTTTTTGGATACGTAAGCGCTTTGGTAATAGGTGTTTCAGTAGGACTCATTGGAGGCGGTGGCTCCATATTAGCCGTGCCTGTTTTAGCCTACCTCTTTTCAATTAATGAAAAAGCCGCAACCGCTTACTCCCTTTTTATTGTTGGTGCAAGTGCATTGGTCGGTGGCTGGCAACAACATTTAAAAGGTTATGTAGATTGGCGTACCGCGATTGTTTTTGGCATACCAGCTATTATTGGTGTTACACTTGTTAGGCACTATGTGGTACCTGCAATGCCCGATGTTTTATTTGAAGTTGATAACTTTCAATTTACACGTAGAATGGCCATGTTTGGGCTGTTCGCTATTTTGATGATTCCTGCTGCATATTCTATGCTAAAAAAGGAAACAGGCATTATTACAAGTGGTAAAGTTTCTTATAATTATCCATTAATATTATTAGAAGGGTTACTTGTTGGTAGCATAACAGGATTGATTGGCGCCGGTGGCGGATTCTTAATCATTCCTGCTTTAGTCATTTTAGCAAATGTCGAAATGAAAGTTGCCGTTGGTACCTCATTAATTATAATTGCCATTAAATCTTTAATGGGTTTCTTTTTAGGTGATGCCATGACCATGACCATTGACTGGAAGTTTCTTGCCATTTTTACATCGCTATCTTTTGTGGGTATTTTTATTGGTAGCTACCTCAGTAATTTCATTGATAGCAAAAAATTAAAAACAGGTTTCGGCTATTTTATTCTTGTAATGGCAGCCTTTATTTTCTATATGGAGTTCTTTTAAAAAATTTCGCTTATGTGACCAATGTCACTGTATACGTCTTATACAAAGGGTAATTTTATAGTATTAATTAAAATAAATAACAACATGAAAGTAGAACAAATTTATACCGGATGTTTGGCACACGCTGCCTATTATATAGAAAGTAATGGTGAAGCTGCAGTATTCGATCCTTTACGAGAAGTACAACCCTACATTGATCGCGCCAAGAAAGATAATGCTAAAATCAAATATGTTTTTGAAACACATTTTCATGCCGACTTTGTAAGTGGTCATTTAGAATTACAGAAAAAAGCTAATGCCGAAATTGTATTCGGACCTGGTGCAAAACCCGCTTATAAAGCTACTACGGCAAAAGACAATCAAATTTTTGAAGTTGGCGATTATAAGGTAAAGGTTATTCATACTCCTGGTCATACCATGGAAAGCACTACCTATCTTTTAATTGATGCGAATGGAAAAGAGCATGGCATTATTACCGGAGATACCTTATTTATTGGTGATGTTGGTAGACCTGATCTAGCGCAACATGTAGTGGCAGATTTGACTGAAGAAAAGTTAGCAGGACATTTATATGATTCTCTTAGAAATAGAATAATGCCTTTAAGTGATGATTTAATAGTGTATCCAAATCATGGTGCAGGATCTGCTTGTGGTAAAATGATGAGTAAAGAAACCACAGATACCTTAGGTCATCAAAAGAAAGTAAACTATGCTTTAAGGCCAGATATGACCAAAGAGGAATTTATCAAAGAACTCTTAACAGGGCTGACAGCTCCTCCGGGTTATTTTCCTAAAAATGTTTTGATGAACATTCAAGGGTACGAGAGTTTAGACAAAATCATGGACCGTGCAACTACCTCTTATACTCCCGAGGCATTTGAGGCTGTTGCCAATGAAACTGGAGCTTTAGTTTTAGATACCAGAAATGCCGAGGATTTTGCCAAAGGTTTTATTCCTAACAGTATTAATATTGGATTAGAAGGCAGTTTTGCCCAATGGGTCGGTGAAATGATACCAGATATAAAACAAGAAATATTGCTGGTTACCTACAAAGACAAAGAAGAGGAAGCTATCACAAGATTGGCACGTGTTGGTTATGATAATACGGTAGGCTTTTTAAAAGGTGGTTTTGATTCTTGGAAAGAAGCTAAAAAGGATTATGAAACAAATGATAGAATCGATGGTAAGGAATTGGAAGCATTATACGCTACTAACAAACCTTTGATT
>JBARUM010000343.1:0-6638 GCA_049645725.1 Maribacter sp. | reverse complement strand
AAGACGAACTGCAATATGCCCTTAGCCATTGTAATTTTTGGAATTGTTCTGCTCTTTCTTTTAATAACAAGGTTTAAACTAAATCCTTTTGTAACTTTTATCATTGTTTCCTTATTTGTTGGGGTTGCTGAGGGCATGGAACCTATTACCGTTATTGATTCCATTCAAAATGGTATTGGAAATATTCTTGGTTTTTTAGTAATTATTCTTGGTCTAGGTGCCATGTTAGGAAAATTGGTTGCGGATAGTGGTGCCGCTCAAAAAATAACAACAAAACTGGTTGAAAAATTTGGCAAGAAAAATATTCAGTGGGCGGTTGTACTTACTGGTTTTATAGTAGGTATACCCATGTTTTATTCTGTAGGTTTTGTTATTTTGATTCCTTTGGTTTTTACCATTGCGGCGGCAACAGGTTTGCCCTTACTATATGTTGGTCTTCCAATGCTAGCCTCCCTGTCCGTTACACATGGCTACTTACCCCCACATCCTGCGCCAACCGCAATTGCCGCTACATTTAATGCCGACATTGGCAAAACGCTGCTGTACGGGATTATTATAGCCATTCCCGCAATTATCGTGGCGGGACCATTGCTTTCCAGAGCAATTAAGAACATAGAAGCCACTCCTTTAAAGGAATTTTTAAACCCCGTAATTTTAAAAGACAAGGAGATGCCGAGTACTGCCATAAGTATCTTTAGCGCCTTATTGCCTGTTATTTTAATTGCCATTTCGGCATTAGCGGAGTTACTATTGCCAGTTGAATCTATAGCTACAAAAATATTGGTGTTTCTCGGTAATCCGGTTATTGCTATGTTAATTTCCGTTTTAGTAGCCATTTACACTTTAGGGCTTGCCCGAGGTAAAAAAATGAAGGAAGTAATGGACTCCGTGGCAAGTGCCATACAGGGCATAACCATGGTTCTCTTAATTATCGCTGGGGCAGGGGCATTAAAACAAGTATTAATTGATAGTGGCGTAAGCGATTATATAGGTGCTATGCTTAATGGTTCATCTATTTCGCCCTTACTATTGGCCTGGCTTATCGCAACGATAATTAGGGTTTGTGTAGGATCGGCTACCGTTGCAGGTCTTACCGCAGCAGGTATTGTGCTGCCTCTGGTAAGCAGTACGGGAGTAAGTGCTGAACTTATGGTGCTTGCTATAGGTTCCGGGAGTTTGATGTTATCTCATGTTAATGATAGTGGTTTTTGGCTTTATAAAGAATATTTTAACCTATCCGTTAAGGACACCTTAAAAACCTGGACGGTGATGGAGACCACAGTAGGTATAATGGGGTTGGTCGGGGTACTTGTATTGGACATCTTCATATAAACTACGATAACTAGAGTATTCTTGTTAGAACCGCTCTAGAAATTGAAAGCTCCTCTTTATTGCCAAACCCTCTTTTATTTAATATTTTGACTAAGGTTTTCTGGTGCCAAAGACACTTATATCGTATCTTTTACCTATAAATTTTAACTTTATGACGCCATCAGAAAAGATAAAGGAACTAGGATTAGTTTTACCTCCGGCACCTCCGCCTGCAGGTTTATATAAACCTATTTTAGTGGTAGAAAATTTTCTTTACGTTTCGGGACAAGGACCTATGCTCAAAGATGGTACTTTATACACTGGTCGTGTAGGAGAAACACTTACCTTGGAACAGGGCAAGGAGGCCGCAAGACATGTAGCGCTTACCATGCTATCTACAATTAGCACTCATTTTGGGAGCTTGGACCGTATTAAAAGATTGGTCAAAACATTGGGGATGGTTAACTGCACGCCAGATTTTAGTGCTCAGCCTCTGGTAATTAACGGCTACAGCGAATTAATGTCAGATGTCTTTGGTCCCGAATACGGTATTGGGGTAAGAAGTGCCGTAGGGATGATGCTCCCCGGTCAGGTAGCTGTAGAAATAGAGGCCATGTTTGAATTACATAAATAGTCTTTTTATGAGCGAAGAAAACTGGTTTCAATTAAAAAATACCGAAGCACTAATTTCGCCATCCTTGTTGGTCTATCCGGATAGAATAAAGCACAATATAGAAACTATGGTAGCAATGGCCGGAGGAACAGATAACCTACGACCCCACGTTAAAACACATAAGTGTGCCGAAATAATAACCATGCAATTGGAGCAAGGCATCACCAAATTTAAATGTGCCACCATAGCTGAGGCGGAACTACTCGCTACCTCTAATGCTCCTGATGTCCTTTTGGCCATGCAACCAGTAGGTGCAAATATGGATCGATTTGTAACCCTGATTAAAAAATTTCCAGAAGTACGCTTTTCTACCTTAGTGGACAATCTAAACATAGTGGACTTATTAGGAAATTTAGCGGACAACAATCAATTAAAAATTTCCCTATATATTGATTTGAACGTAGGAATGAATAGAACCGGTATCGCACCCAACCAAGATGCATTTAACCTCTACAAGAGCATATCCGAACACTCATTTTTGAACATAGAAGGTTTGCATGTTTACGACGGACACTTTAGAAATACCGATCCTAAGATTCGCGAAAAAGATTGTGATGCAGCTTTTAAGACCGTGTTGGGTCTAAAAGATAAAATAACGAATGTTGGACTGCCAAATCCTATTATTATTGCGGGTGGTTCTCCTTCGTTTCCGTTTCATTGCAAACGTAAAAATGTTATAGCTAGTCCCGGCACCACATTGCTCTGGGACGCTGGATACGGTGGACTCTTCCCTGAAATGAATTTTCTTCCAGCAGCGGTTTTGCTTACGCGCATTATAAGCAAACCAAAAGCTGGCATCCTTTGTTTTGATTTGGGACATAAATCCATTGCTCCGGAAATGGATTTTCCTAGAGTAAAGTTTCTGACCTTGGACCATGGAAGACAAATTAGTCAGTCGGAGGAGCATTTAGTGGTCGAATACGATGACCTCAAGGTGTTGGAGGTAGGTGATGAACATTATGCCATTCCTCGGCACATTTGTCCTACAGTGGCCAAATATGAATACTTACAAGTAGTTGAAAATGGATATATTACCGATGCTTGGAAAGTTGCGGCACGTAATCAAAAACTAACCGTATAACTAACATGTTCATATTTGATGCACATTTGGATTTATCCATGAACGCTATGGAATGGAACCGAGACCTAACGTGGACGGTAGAAGCCATAAGGAAAAGTGAGGAAAGAATGACGGATAAACCCGACCGTGGTAAAAATACCGTCTCTTTTGATTCTATACGAAAAGGAAACATTGGCCTTTGTGTCGCCACACAAATTGCCCGTTATGTAAAACCAACAAACCAATTGCCCGGCTGGAATTCCCCTCACCAAGCTTGGGCGCAGACCCAAGGACAATTGGCTTGGTACAGGGCAATGGAATCCGAAGGGGTCATCAAACAAATTACCAATAAAAAGGAACTTGGTGCCCACCTAAAAAGTTGGAAAAATGATAAGGAAAATACACCAATAGGGTATATTTTGAGCTTAGAAGGAGCGGATTCCATTATTAATATGGATTATCTGGAGCGGTCCTATGACCAAGGACTACGGGCAATTGGCCCGGCACACTATGGCCCAGGAACCTATGCCTTTGGCACCGATTCCGTAGGAGGAATTGGAGTAAAAGGAAAAGAACTTTTAAAGAAAATCCAAAGCTTAAACCTAATACTAGATGCTACGCATTTATGCGACCAGAGTTTTTGGGAAACTATGGATGTTTATCATGGGCCCATCTGGGCAAGCCATAACAACTGTCGAAAATTCGTGGACCATAACCGACAGTTTTCAGATGAACAAATATTGGAACTTATCAATAGAAAAGCTGTAATAGGAATGGCCTTGGACGCTTGGATGATGGTTCCCAACTGGCAACGTGGCCAATCTACCCCTAAACAAATGGGGGTTACACTTCAACATATGGTAAAAAATATTGATCATATTTGCCAATTGGCCGGAAACTCACTTCATGTGGGTATCGGCACGGATTTGGACGGTGGATTCGGGAAAGAACAGTCTCCAATGGATTTAGATACCATAGCAGATTTACAAAATGTCCCTCACTTGTTATCAAAAAAAGGATACTCTCAAGAGGATATCACTAATATTATGAACCGTAATTTCATCAATTTCTTACAGCGTACTTGGGCATGAACAGAAGAACATTTGTAACCACCACTTCCTTGGGAGCCTTGGGAACCCTATTTTTCAATTGCGCTGATGCTAATAGAATTCAGCTTAAAAAAAACCTTACAATTGCTTGCTTGGGCGATAGCATAACCGCTACGAAAGACGGCTACGTTCAAATGCTACAGGATTATGTGGATAATAACCATTCCCAATTAAACCTTAAGTTTTTGAACTGGGGCAAAAGTAGTGAGACCATTACCGGATTCGCAGAAAAAAATCATCTTGGAAAAAGACCCTATTTATTCGAAAGATTAGACGACTTATTAGCCTCTGCACCGGTAGATATTATTTTGTTCTGTTATGGAACAAATTGTGGTATTTATGGAAAACCATCACCTGAATTATTTGATAGCTATACCATTGGTATTTATTCCTTCTTGGAAAAAATTAAACAGAAAGGAACAAATGCAATTCTTTTGACGCCACCACCTCTTGTTTTAGAAACCACACTTATTCCCGCTAATTTAAAGCAAACGGAGTATGGTTATACTAACCCATATCCAAATTATGAAAATGAAGTACTGATGAAATTCTGTGGGATTATAGGAGATGTAAATCATTCTAATGTCTTGGGAATCGTGGACATTCATACACCTCTATTAAATCACAGAGAGAAATGTTATGCAGACGACCCCATTCATCCAAATAAAAATGGACATCAACTAATTACAAATACTATTATCGATCATTTAACAATTTAACAAGCCCTTAAGTCCCTATGGCAGGGTATTTGATATCTTTGGGTTTGTTTATAAGTAACCAATGATTAAATATAACATTCTTTTCTTTGTTTTTTGCCTGGGTGCTTTTACCTCTTTGAGTGCTCAATCGGATATTCCTACCCTAAAACCATTGAAGATTGAAGCGATAAAAAAGGCAGACCCTAAGGGAACGACTACTTCAGGTCCTGTATTGAACATTCCTTCGGTTATTAACGAACAACCAGAGCTGGATTTCAAAAAACCAAGGCCAATAAAAATGCTACCCGATGAGGAGCTGGTACAGGCCGGAACAGGGCTCAAAATTGATCCGCGAATTGGACCGGGAGAACGCTTAGGAGGTTCTGGACAATATTTTGCAGATCAGTATCTAGGTGATGTAAAAAGTAACGGTAAATTTATAGGAATTGTTTGTAGAGATCATGAGTACGTAGACGGGGACCGAGTAAAAATCTACATTAATGACCAGGTAGTAGAACATAATTTGTTGCTTACCGGAGCCTTTAAAGGCATCAATGTAGATTTACAAAAAGGTTTTAATAAAATAGATTTTGAAGCGTTAAACCATGGATCTTCTGCACCCAACACAGCACAAGTAGATGTTTATGATGATACCGGCCAACTCATCTATTCCAATAAATGGTTGTTATCTTCGGGCTCCAAGGCAACGTTGATAGTAACTAAAGAATAAAATTAGTTCCTTTCTCCTGGCTTATAAGTCTCTTTTGCCCGCCTTAATACATCACTCTTGTAATAGGCAGCGTCTTTCCATGCTACATCAATATATTTTTTGGTCTGATCATCAAAATGTGGTGAACTGGGATTTCCACTTTGTCCACCGGCCAGTATCGTTTTAGCCTTTACCTTATCTCCAAACTCCACTGCCGCAACAAAACTATTACCACGGGTCCCATATATTTTTTTTGCCCCTTCAGTAGTGTAGCGGGCGCCATAAGCGGCTAAGGCCCCCCAAGTTCCAGAAGCAAAACCAACCGCTACACTTGGTTTGTCATCATCAAAATGCTGTTGAATATCCCCATTTAAACGTTGGTATCTGTTCACTTCTCCCCAAGGAATTTTCCAAGTACCAAAATCAGCCGTGAGTTTATCAATTGTTTCTTCAAAAATCTTCAATTGTTCTCCGGGCCGGCTTCCCCAATATTCTATACGCTCCATAGCATTTAGTCCTTCAGGATATTTCCCTTTTTGATAATACCGGCTTCCATAAAAGTGCGCTAAAGTCATTGCAATAGATTCCTTTGAGGTTTTATAATCCCAATCCTCCAAAACTTGAATGGCTTCCCGTAGCTTAGGGTTTTTATCATCGTGCTTATTATACTCTTTTATCAATCCAGGAATTAAAACCTTAAATGCAGGCAAATAAGGGTCATGAGCTAATTGAATTAGACTATCCAATGTATAACCACTTCTTCCTTTTAGTAATTCAATAGCATGTATACCCCTGAAATTCTCTTGATCTCGCGACATATAATAGGGATAATCGGCTTTTTTAGGGCTAAATTCCAAAGCAGAAGTATAAGGTGTAGAATTACAATTCTGTATCCATCCGTTTTCAGGATTCAAGACCAAAATATTTTCATCTACGGTATGTAATCCTTGCCAGTCCGTATTAGGGTTCCAGCCCTCAACGGGTTGGGAGTAATCAAAACTCACATCTCGCCTTGGAACAAAATTTCCATGAAAATAGGCTATATTTCCCTCGGCATCGGCATAAACAGTATTGTTAC
>JBARUM010000342.1:0-2941 GCA_049645725.1 Maribacter sp. | reverse complement strand
CTTTGATTGAATTGGATGTGAATTACGAATTTCAAACATTAATACCAGGTGAGGCAGGTAAAATCATCCTACGAAGGGACTTTAGACTTTTTATTGATGTCAACAGAAGTCCAGCGCCATTACCAAGCACAGCAACGAGTCAAAATGAAAGGCTTAGAAATTATAATTATGTCTTTAACAATGGTATAGGTCACAGCTTAAACGATCCTGTCAGGAACCAACCCTATCCAGATCCTAATCCTAATTGAAAAAAGATGATTAGTGTTTTTTGAGTTAGTTTTAAAACCTTCATCTATGAACTTTTTGATGGAGGTTTTTTTATTAGTTCTTTTAATACGGTATTCGTTCAAAATTACGTTTCCTAAATCAAAACGATCTTAATAATTCTTTTCCATTTTGTCCTTTTGGATAACCAATTGTTCCATATGAATATTAAAATCCGACAACTGAAATTAAAATAATAATATATAATTTAAAAACTTATGAATTATTGTCTGGGTCAATTATACCACTGTTCTTTATATTATGCCTCGCCCCTTCTCACTCCAAAAGGAAAGTTAATTCGGAAACCAAAGAAAAAGCTTTTGACCTTAAAAAGTCTAGTGTTATACTTGTTGTAATTGATGCTCTGAGACTGTTATTGAAAGGCTATTGTGATTTATGTGCCCAATCGCCAAATATTAATGAAATTGTAAAATTGATCTTTTGAAAAAGTGAACGAAGTCACTGCTACTAAATATAGCCCAACAGTAGGACTGCCACTTGTATATCAATAATAAATTTTATTAGCACCTGTGGTTAATAAAAGAGACCAAAAAAGAAACAATAAATGGGTCAAGTTAGGAGTCAAGATATAAGTGAAAAAACAATATTATGACTAGAATAGCTCAATATTTTATAATGTTATCTACAGTGATTTCCCTACATTCTCAAAATCCTGAAGCTCCATCATGGCCTGATTATACAACCAAAAGAGCTAATGGTGACTCAAAGAATAGTATTTTACTAGACTATTCTTATGCAGGGTATCACCATTCAGAAAAACCGATACCCGATGTTTCAACTTGGAACACGATATCGGTTACAGACTATGGTGCTACTCCAAATGATGAAGCTTTTGATGATGCCGGTATTCGTGCGGCCATTAATGCTGCGGAAGCATCAGCAGTACCAACAGTGGTTTATTTTCCATCAGGAAGGTATAAAATCAGTGATGAGAATACATTTGATACACCAATAGATATTAGTGGAAGTCATATTGTATTAAAAGGAGCAGGGACAGGACCTAGTGGCACGGAAATTTATGCTGAGAAAATGGGTGATGTTTCTAAAAGATGGAATAACTCATGGAATTTTCAATTTACACCAACTACACAAAGTGGTAGTACTTTATCTGAGATTACTAATCGAATAAATCGCGGTGACACTAAGATAGTTGTAAAAGATGCTAGTGCAATGTCGGTTGGTATGCCCATAGTTATCAGTCAGGATACAGGTACTGAAAATATACCTTTTAATATACCTAACCTTACGATACAACCTGAATGGACTAAGATAAATGAAACAGGTATGCGTATTACTGAAAAGCATACCATTACTGCAATAAATGGAAATACAATTACATTAAAAAAGCAGGTAAATGCATTTGTTACCGCAGATTTAAGTAGAGCTACAGTAAGCCGCTATTCACATATAGAAGAAGTTGGTGTAGAAGATATTTTATTTACTAGTGGATGGAAAGAGCACCCAGAAGATTTTCAACATCATAAAAATGATATTGTAGATTACGCTTGGCGAGCGCTGCGTTTTGAGAATGTTCGAAACGGGTGGATAAGAAATGTTGAATTTAGAGATTGGAACGAATCCTTACATATTAATGGTAGTATGGCTGTTACGGTAGAGGACGTTAAGTTTTCTGGTAAACAAGGTCACGTATCTAGTCAATTAAGTTGGTCCACTGATGTACTTGTCCAGAACTGTGAGGATTTGGTTTCAAAGCAAACACAATCTAGAGGTGGTCAATGGCATGGGCCAGGACTGCAACTGAGATCAACTGGTTGTGTATATTTAAATTTCAAAATGCAACACCATCAGTTTGTAGATTTTCATGGGTATCAACCCTACGGTAATTTATTCGACAATATCCAAGGTGGTATTTTGGATAGAAATGGTGGAGCATTAATTTCGCGACCTCATTGCGGACCCGATCAGTGCTTTTGGAATTTTGAGCAGAACTCGGATTACACAAATAGAACCTATGATTTTTGGGATTTGTCCCGAAATACGCAAAACTATTTTGTCCATCCCAAATTTGTAGGGTTCACTTCACCAAACGCAAGTATTTCTTTTAAAAATGTAGGATTAAATGAATTACAAGGTTCACAAGTTTACCCCAAATCCTTATTTGATGCTCAGTTACAATTAAGATTGTATGATGGTTATATGTCGGCCTCATCAGAAAAAGAAGCTTTTAAGGCTATAAATGCTAATGATGATAAACCAGAAACAGCTTGGGAATCAGAAACCGCCGGTGTTAATCAGTGGCTTATGTTAGACTTGGGAGTTCCTACATTATTCAATAATCTTATCATAAGCGAAACATCTTCGGGGGTAAAAAACTGGAAATTAGAATACTGGAGCGGTTCGGAATGGAAGATTATAACAGCAGGAGAGAAAATAGGTATAGAAAAAATGATAAATTTTGATGCCGTAAAGACCCGTAAAATTAGATTTACGGTTGAGAGTATGTTAAAAGGAAAAGAAAGTGCTCCAGTATCTTTTACATCTTTTGAAGTGGCTAATGTGGATTCCAACGATTCCGACAACGATGGAGTACCTAATTCCAACGATTCATGTCCCGATACGGAAGCAGGGACCCAAGTGGACGACCTTGGTTGTCCTCTCCTTGAATTGGCATCGGACAATTTCACCATAGTGGCAA
>JBARUM010000341.1:0-3068 GCA_049645725.1 Maribacter sp. | reverse complement strand
GCTTAGCTCAATTCGGTGGGTAAGTACAACAACTTTTTTCTTGGTTTTTTCTATATATCTCCGAGCTATTTCAGAAAAAACAACCGTCTTACCACCTCCTGTAGGTAGTTGATACAGGAGATTGGAGTTATCAGGATTTTCGTCTAAATATTGAAAAATAGTCTTTAAGTCCTCCTCCTGATAATCATACAAGGTCTTTTCCGTGATGTCTTTTTCTATGCTCAAAAGAATAGATAGGATTTGATTGGGTTATCTAATAAAAAACCTTACAAAATTAGAAGATTTTTATACACGATAGAAATGTAGAAGGCTAAATACAGTCAAAAACTTTTAAAACTAGACATTTCATAATGCTAATGTTCTAGTATATAATGTCTTGTGTTTTATATTGATACGCCAATCAATAGCCTTTTTTACGGTCCACTTCATTCAATAAAGATATTCCTTTGCCCAATCTTTGGTAGTTCTCTATAATTTGAGGCATGACGGAAGCCGTATCCGAAACACTGGCGTAATGGGGAGTCATATGTATTTTTGGATGTTTCCAAAATGGATGTGAGGTAGGTAGCGGTTCTTGATGGTATACATCCAAACAGGCTCCGGAAAGATGTCCGTCGTCCAAGGCATGCACTAAATCCTTATCTACTAGGTGGCCTCCTCTTGCTACATTTATAACATACGCCTCTTTAGGAAGTTTTTCAAATAGGGTTTTGTTCAGGACTCCGGTAGTTTCCGGTGTTAAGGGAAGTAGACAGATTAGGATATCCGTAGTATTTAAAAACGGTGCAAGTCCTGATTTTCCTGAAAAAGCTCTAACACCATCAATATTTTTTGTACTTCTAGACCAACCTTGTACCTTAAATCCAAATTTTACCAAATCCGAACCCGTTAAAGCGCCGAGCTCCCCTAGGCCCATAATTCCTATGGTCAAGTCCTTTATACGTTTGTAATCCATCGGTTTCCATATCCCGGCAACTTGGTTTAATTTATAGGCATTCAGGTTTTTGATATGCGCCAAGACTGCAGCAAGCACATGTTCGGACATATCGCTTGCCAAATAGGGGTCTACTATACGTGTAATGGGAATATCCTTTGGTGCCGTGTCATCCTCAAAAATATAGTCCACGCCGGCCCCAGCGGATGCTATGCATTTTAGGTTTGGATAAATGGACAGACTACCTCTAGGGTGTTTCCAGATTAAGGCCATGGTAACGTCTTCCCTAGGATGTTCTTCTAAATAGCCGTATACCTTAAGCGAGGGTTTGGCCTTTAACAGCGCTTTTTTCCAAAGGTCTATTTTTCCGTCCTGTCTTATAATAACTATTGCCATCTAATCTAAAATATCTAAAGCCTTGGAGAATTCCGCCTCAAAAAGCCAGTTTTGTTCTTGTGTTAGACTATATATCTTCAAAATACGGTCTTTATAGTCTCCCAACAGGCCATTACGAGATACAAATCCCGTCATTTCCGTGAAAGAATTGGCCATACTTTTAAAAAAAGCATCTGGTACATTACGGTCCATAGCAAAAGTCTGCCCTATTTCCAGGTTAAAACACATGACATCCGCAACCATATTGGCATCCATTCCTAATTTGATGAAATGTTTTAAATATTTCTGGGCTACGGAACGTCTGGCCTTTGGCCTTTTTCGCTTTAAAGGAAAATATTCGTTGGATATTTTTGTCTTAGCTTCCTGAACCAACTTTTCCTCTTTGGGGTTAAAAACGAAGTCATAATAGGTTTTAACAGTGGGGAATCTGTTATAAAGATCTATGAGTTGTTCTTCTAAGTCCCTTTTGGATAGTTCGGATAGGTATGTTTTAAGGGCTCTTCTACTCATTAATTACTAAAGTTGACCCAAAAATAAGATAAGTAGTTAAAAAAGAGCTTTAAAGACTTAAATTTTTCCTAAAAGCTTATAAATTATGTAAAAGATTATCTGCATCTCTTTGGAAAAGACGCAATAAAAATGTATTATGTACTCTTGTAGAACTTATAAAATACAGACTTATATATGAGGCAACTAAAGATTATCAAGCAGGTAACCAATCGGGAATCAAAATCATTGGACAAGTACTTGCAAGATATCAGCAAGATAGATTTAATTACAGCAAATGAAGAAGTTGAATTAGCCCAGAGGATACGAGAGGGTGACCAAATTGCACTAGAAAAGTTAACCACGGCAAATTTAAGGTTCGTAGTATCCGTCGCAAAACAATATCAAAATCAGGGATTAAAATTACCGGATTTAATTAATGAGGGAAATTTAGGATTGGTTAAGGCCGCAAAACGTTTTGACGAAACACGTGGTTTTAAATTTATATCCTACGCCGTATGGTGGATTAGACAATCTATCTTGCAAGCATTGGCAGAACAATCAAGAGTTGTCCGTTTACCATTGAACAAAATTGGATCTATAAATAAGATCAAGAAAACTTTTTCTTATTTGGAGCAAGCACATGAGCGGCCACCTTCCGCAGAGGAAATTGCCAAGGAATTGGAAATGACCGTTACCGAAGTAAAGCAATCCTTAAAAAACTCAGGAAGACACGTATCCATGGATGCGCCACTGAGAGAAGGAGAGGATTCTAATCTATATGATGTTCTGCGGTCCGGGGAATCTCCAAGACCGGATAACCAATTGCTACAACAATCTTTAAATACTGAAATCAATAGAGCATTGGAAACTTTATCACCCAGAGAGGCAGATGTGGTAAAGCTGTATTACGGTATAGGAGATCAACAATCAATGACGTTGGCGGAAATAGGACAAACTTTTGATTTGACCAGAGAACGTGTACGTCAAATCAGGGAAAAAGCTATTCGGAAATTACGACATGCTTCTAGGAGCAAATTACTTAAAACCTATTTGGGATAGTTTCTACTTATTATTTCTCATATATAAAAAGCGCCCACAATTATTATTGTGGGCGCTTTTTCATAATACACACTAAACACTAAGAATATGTTAACTTATTTATATTGTAATCTACCAGAATACTGTTTAAATCTTGGATAAAATTCTGATAAGAGGTGTTTTCTTGATTTTGATGTGCCATGTTGGTAGG
>JBARUM010000340.1:0-2249 GCA_049645725.1 Maribacter sp. | reverse complement strand
CAGCAATGCGAAAAGAGGTAATAGAAGGAGAGATAGAAAAGCTAAGGGAAAAAGATTGTCGTCTTTTACAAAGTAAAAATTATGAGGTCTTTCTGGCAAAGGAGAAGGACATGCCCTTTATTTTAAAAGAAATAGGAAGGCAACGTGAAGTTACTTTTAGGGCAATAGGAGAGGGGACAAATAAGGCCATAGACTTGGATATTTTTGATACCTATTATCATCACCTCTTCCTGTGGGACGATGATGAGAAGTGTCTGGTGGGTGCTTACAGGATGGGAATGGGTTCCGAGATATTTCCGGAATACGGTATAGACGGCTTTTACTTACAGGATTTGTTTCGGGTAGAACCAGAACTTTATGATATGATGCGTAGTTCCATTGAAATGGGGCGAGCCTATATCGTGAAAGAATATCAGCAAAAACCAATGCCGCTTTTTTTATTATGGAAAGGTATCGTGCACACTACCTTAAGGCATCCAGAGCATAAGTATTTGATTGGCGGGGTAAGTATTAGTAATCAATTTTCAAATTTCTCTAAATCCTTAATGATTGAGTTTATGAAATCGAATTATTGGGATCCTTACGTGGCCCAATACATAAGACCTAAGAAAGAGTTTAAGGTAAAACTTAAAGATGCTGACAAGGAATTCGTTTTTGATGAAACCCAAGCGGATTTAAATAAGTTTGACCGTTTGATTGATGAAGTAGAACCTGGTAGTCTGCGTTTACCAGTATTAATTAAAAAGTACATAAAACAAAACGCAAAGGTTGTTGCCTTTAATGTTGACCCCTTGTTCAATAATTCGGTTGATGGGCTTATGTATATTAAAATAGCCGACTTGCCAGAAAGTACTGTAAAACCTGTTATGGAAGAGTTTCAGGCAGAATTGGAGCGTAAATTGTCAGAAACTCAATCCAAAGGTAAAGAAGAGTCTTAATCTATACCAACTAGGCTACTACGTCTTTCGAACAATAAGTTATCCTTCCAAATACCTTCCTTAGTTTTTCCAATTCTTTCACGTTTTCCTATATGACGGAAACCCATTTTTTCATGAAGTTTAATGCTTCCCTTGTTTTCTGGAAATATACCTGATTGCAATGTCCATATTCCTTTGGTTTCACTTGCAGAAATTAAGTTACTCATTAGTAATGTACCTAGACCCATTCCTCGGCTTTTATATCCTATATACACACTTACTTCTGCCACGCCGCCATAAACACATCTGCTGGAAACCGGAGATAGAGCCGCCCAACCTTTAACGCCCTTGTTGTTTTCAGCAATAAACCTGCAAATCTTTAGATGGGCACGGTTCCAGGATTCATAACTAGGCGTATTGGTTTCAAAAGTTGCAAACCCGGTCGCTATACCTTCTGCATATATTCGAGAGACCGCATCCCAATCTTCGGTTCGCATAGATCTGATGATAGGAGTCATTGTATATTTTAATTAGCAACAGCCACTACCTGGGGCACAATTGGTAGCTTCTTCAGCTGAGGTGGCCATTGGTACGCCACATGTTTCCTTTGCCTTACAATCGGTCTGTTCCACCCCAAGATGAAAAACTAGATTTCCTCCCGCTATTTGGTGTGCGTTTACAAATAACTGGGCTGTATGAAAGTTTGCATTACTATATTCGAATTTTACCTCTACATCTTTCTCCATGGGTTTTATTTTATCCACTTTATTTAAAATAGATAAGGCTTTGTTGGCGGTCATATAATCTCGCTTGCCTTTTTCTTCGGGGCTCTCCCAAAGTTGTATTATGGTCTCTTTCCAAAAATCGGTACCGGCACCGCAATCTACTGCGTCAATGGTAATATTTTTTACTTCGGTAATATGATAATTGGTTCCTACCAGTGCACCCGGCTTATATTCGAATAGTAGATTTTTATTCGGATTTTCTTCTAATAGCGATAGAAATTTGTGTGTTTTCATATGTTTTTTAGTTTAAATAATAAAAAAAAGTCATTTTTAGACGTTATAGCCACGCTTCCCTTGTCGGGAGGGGCTTAACAACAATTTGTTTTTGTAGTATTAAAAAATGAGTTTAATAGGTTCTGAATTGCCGACCATTTCTTTAGGTTAATACAGTAGCATACCTTTTTTCCTTCTATTTCTCCGTTTATTAGATCAATACTTTTAAGCTCTTTTAAATGTTGGGAAATAGTGGGCTGTGCCAAGCCTATTTCGTCTACTATATCGTTACATATACAGGCATCTTGTTTGCTAATGTATTGCAGTATAGCTA
>JBARUM010000339.1:0-3065 GCA_049645725.1 Maribacter sp. | reverse complement strand
GATTATGGTCTATTTCTGCGATTTCTTTTTCTAATGTCCCAATTTTACTTTCAACCGAACTTAATTGATTTTTTAAACTCTTGATTTTTTTTTGCTCTTTGAAAGAATTAGAACTTTTAGGCAATTCTTTTTTTTCCTCGACTTTTTGATTTTGTTCTATGCTCCTAAAATTTTCGACTTTTCGTTGTTCCAAATAAAAATCTACATCTCCTAAATACTCTTTTATCTTCTTATCCTTAAATTCATAAACTTTGTTGGTAAGACCTTGTAAAAAGTCACGATCATGAGATACCAAGATTAGTGTCCCCTCAAAATTCTGTAATGCCTGTTTAAGCACATTTTTTGATTGTATATCCAAATGGTTCGTTGGTTCATCCATTATCAAAACATTGAAGGGCTGCAACAACATCTTAGCTAGCGCCAAGCGGTTACGCTCTCCTCCGGAAAGTACTTTAACATATTTTTCCACCTCCTCCCCACGAAATAGAAAAGAACCCAGAATATCTCGGACTTTACTCCTATTGGACTCATTGGCAGAATCTATCATGGTATCCAAAATAGTTTTGCTGCCATCTAGATATTCTGCTTGGTTTTGGGCAAAATATCCAATCTGTACGTTGTGTCCCAACTTTATGTGACCGCCATACTCAAGTTCTTGAACAATGATTTTGGCAAGCGTGGATTTTCCCTGTCCGTTCTGTCCAACAAAAGCCGTTTTGCTATCTCGCTCAATTAATAAATTTATGTTTTTTAAGACATCCTTACTCCCATAACTCTTGGATAATTTCTCAATTTCAATAACTACTTTACCGGGAGTGACAGAAACGGGAAACCGCAGGTTCATAACACTATTATCATCTTCGTCCACTTCTATCCGTTCAATTTTGTCCAACTTTTTAATTAGGGATTGAGCCATAGAGGCTTTAGTGGATTTTGCTCGGAATTTTTCTATGAGACGTTCTGCCTGTTGGATTTCTTTCTCTTGGTTCTTTTGAGCGCTCAGTTGCTGTTGTTTGATTTCGTTTCGTAAAATCAAATATTTTGAATAGGGCTTATTATAATCATAAATACGTCCCAAGGAAATTTCAATGGTTCTATTGGTAACATTGTCCAAGAACATTTTATCGTGGGAGACGATCATTACTGCACCGGTATAGTTATTTAAGAATTGTTCAAACCAAATAATGGATTCAATATCCAAATGGTTCGTTGGCTCATCTAATAATAAAACATCGTTGCTTTGCAATAAAAGTTTGGCCAACTCTATACGCATACGCCATCCACCAGAAAAAGTATCCGTTTTTTTATCAAAATCATCACGGTTAAAACCAAGACCCTGCAATATTTTTTCAGTCTCCCCTTGATAGTTGTACCCGCCTAATATTTCATAATGATGTGTAACATCACTCAAATCTATAATTAATTGGTTATAGGATTCGCTCTCATAGTCCGTACGTTCAGCTAGTTGATGGTTAATGTTATCTAACCTTTGTTCCAAGTCTTTAATTTCCTCAAAAGCCTGGTAAGCTTCCTCTAAAACGGTTCTGCCCTGTTCAAAATCTATGTCCTGACGTAGAAATCCTATTTTTATGTCTTTTTCAATAGCTATCGTGCCGGTATCCAAAGGCATATCTTTTGTGAGAAGTTTTAATAATGTAGACTTTCCGGCCCCATTCTTTCCAACAAGCCCCACCCTGTTTCCAGCATTAAGCCTAAATGATATTTCTTCGAATAAAAATTCTCCTCCAAAAGAGACGGAAAGATTGTGAATGTTCAACATTTTAAACCAAGTAATTATATTCTTAACGGGGCAATCCCGTATTTTTGTATAAAGCTTTGCAAATGTTAAAAAAAGGAAACAAACTGTACAGCATTTTAACAGGAACTTGTCCTAAATGCCAAGAAGAAAGTATGTATGTTGCACAAAACCCGTATAAATATGGCCATCTTTTCAAAATGCACGAACGTTGCGGTCATTGTGGCACCAAATATAAAATAGAACCCTCCTTCTTCTATGGTGCCATGTACGTAAGCTATGGGGTGGGTATTGCATTTGCCGTGGCGGCTTTTGTTATCTCCCGAGTGGGTCTGGACTTCTCATTAATGAACACCTTTATTGCTATCGTAATTACAATGGTTGTATTCATGCCAGTAATCGTAAGGCTGTCAAGGAATATTTGGATCAATTTTTTCTTTAAGTATGACCCAAAGGCCGGCACTAAAAAGGATTAAACTTTATACTCCCTATTATATCTTTCAATATTCATTTCTGAATCAATGGGACTATCATTTTCTATGTGATTATAAAGTGCGGAAGCTGCCCATGGGCCAATCATAATTCCATGAGACCCAAAACCATTCAAAACCCATAACCGTTTGTGGACAGGATGCTCACCTACTAGTGGTTTTCTATCCTTTACGGTGGGTCTCACTCCTGCCAGCTGATTTACGACCTCAAATTCACAATCAATTAAATCGTTAAGTTTTCTTAGTAATTCTAATTGGGAATCTAAAGTAGTCTTGTTCGTTTTGTCGTCTCTATTATATGTTGCACCTACTTTGTATAAATTCTCACCTAGTGGGATTAGAAAAATAGAAGATTTAATTATGTTTATTTCTTTTAATCCTTTTGATTTAATAATCAAATATTCGCCTTTGGAGCCCTGCATTGGCAGGTAATTGAAAAATGGATTGTACATTAGACCATACCCCTCGGTAAAGACTATATGTTTTACTTTAATATTCTTATAAAGAAAATATTCTTTTTTGATTTGTAGGGAATCATATGCAAAGGTCTCTTGTTCCAGAAAGCCATTTTTCAATAACCATTTCTGATATTCCGATAGAAGTGTACCAGTATCCAGTCTTCCAGTATGCAGGACTTTACCGTATCCATTTTCCGCTTTGATGTAAGGGTTTTCATTAGGAATCAGTTCTGTAGAAAGGTATTTCTTTAAATGTGCCCTATCACTAGCCTCGAACCAAAGATTTTGTTCTTCAGTAGATGCGAATCTTCTAAGTACGGGAATGCTATAATCAAAACTCACGTCTAACCTGCGTTCTAG
>JBARUM010000338.1:0-4101 GCA_049645725.1 Maribacter sp. | reverse complement strand
GTGGAAAATCTATATGTTTTCAAGTCCCTGTTTTGATAAAAGAAGGTATCTGCATTGTGGTATCGCCTTTGATTGCACTTATTCAAAATCAGATAGATACGCTCAAAGATTTGGGAATAAAAGCAATCGGTCTAACAGGAAGGGTAAGTTTTGAAGAGGTTAGTAACCTTTTGGATAATTGTATTTATGGGAATTATAAGTTTCTCTATTTATCGCCAGAAAGATTAAGCCAAGAAATGGTCCAGGACCGGATCCGCCAAATGAACGTAAATCTATTAGTGGTAGATGAGGCACATTGTATTTCGCAATGGGGACATGACTTTAGGCCGGCTTATTTAAAGTGTGAGATTTTAAGGGAACTACAGCCCGGAATTCCATTTCTAGCTTTAACAGCAACTGCTACAGCTAAAGTATCAAAAGATATCTGCGCCGCGCTGAAAATGAAAAATCCGCTTATATATACCGATTCATTTTCGCGAAGTAACATCGCTTTTAAAATACAGTTTTCCGATGATAAGAAATATCAGTTAAGAAGTTACTGTTCAACTTTAAAATCCAGCGGCATTGTTTACGTGAGAACAAGAAAGCTTGCTGAAGAATTAGGGCGCTATTTATTGAACAATAATATTGGTGCTGCGTTTTACCATGGCGGAATTTTAGAAAAGGATAAAAGAAAAAAATTAAATGATTGGTTAGAGAATAAAGTCCAAATAATGGTAGCTACCAATGCATTTGGAATGGGAATCGACAAGCCAGATGTGGGTATGGTCATCCATTATCAAATTCCGGATTGTATTGAAAACTATTATCAAGAAGCCGGCAGGGCTGGTAGAGACGGTTCAAATGCCCAAGCTATTTTATTGACCAACAAGACTGATGAGGAACAAGTAAAAAAACAGTTCTTAAGCATTCTACCCGAAGTGTCTTTCGTTAAAAAAGTATATGGTAATCTTAACAGCTATTTTCAAATAGCCTATGGAGAGGGTGATGGACTAAACTTTCAATTAAACTTTAATTCATTCTGCGCCACGTATAACCTAAATTCGTTGTTGACCTATAACGCTTTGAAGCTTTTGGACAGGAATTCCGTTATTGCCTTATCCGAGTCTTTTTCCAGAAAATCCGCCATTCAATTTATATGTTCTAAAGACGTGCTTTTCAGTTATCTGGAAAACAATCAAAAAATACAAAATTTGGTAAAGAATATACTTAGAACTTACGGAGGTATATTTGAGTTCGAGACTAAAATAAATACAGTTCTACTAGCTAAAAAGTCTAATGTTTCAGAAAATCTTGTAATCAAAGGTTTGGAACAATTACATGAGGATGAAATTATTAATTTTAAGGGCTCTCATAGCGATTTGGAAGTTACCTTTTTAGTCCCAAGAGAAGACGATAGTACAATTAATAAATTTGCTTTTCAAATTAAGGAACAAAATGAATTAAAAGAACAAAAAGTAAAGCAGATGCTAGCTTATATAAATAATAGTAAAGTCTGTAGAAGCAAACAATTACTGCTTTATTTTGATGAAAAGCTAGCTAAGAATTGTGGCAGATGTGATGTTTGTGTTAAAAACTTAACTGTTAAGGACGATATTTTACTTTTAAAAAATGAAATTAAAGCATTACTTAAAAAAGAGAGTTTAACTTCTAAAAAATTGTACGAATTAATGAATTTAGAGCAGCAAGTTCTTTTCATAGGGTTACAGGAACTTTTAGAGGATGGTGAAATAAAAATTGACATTAAAAACAGATATCAACTTAGATAGAATGAGAGAACTCAGAATAGTCTTTATGGGAACGCCAGAATTTGCCGTAGGTATTCTGGACGCCGTTATAAAAAAAGGTTATAATGTAGTAGGAGTTATAACGGCTCCAGACCGTCCGGCAGGAAGAGGAAGAAAATTGAATGAATCTGCGGTAAAAAAGTATGCGCAAAGTACGCAATTGACCATATTACAACCAACCAACCTTAAAGATGAAGGTTTTTTAGAGGAATTAAAGGCCTTAAAAGCCAACCTGCATATAGTTGTTGCTTTTAGAATGTTACCCAAAGTGGTTTGGCAAATACCAGAATATGGCACCTTTAACCTTCATGCTTCACTTTTACCCGATTACAGAGGGGCAGCTCCAATTAACTGGGTTATAATTAATGGAGAAGATAAAACGGGAGTAACTACTTTTTTTATTGATGAAAAGATTGATACTGGTGCCATAATATTACAGGAGGAAATTTTAATTTTCCCTAAAGAGGATGCCGGTAGTTTGCATGATAGACTTATAGTTTTAGGGGCAGACGCGGTAATCCAAACCTTAGACATAATCAGCAAAGGCAATGTAGAGACTACGAATCAAAATACCACAAAAGATTTAAAGCTAGCCTATAAATTAGATAGAGAGACTTGTGAAATAAATTGGAAGCTTCCTATTTCTGATATACATAATTTCATAAGGGGATTATGCCCCTACCCAGCTGCATGGACTACTCTATATAATGAAGGCCAAAAAATCTTAACTAAAATCTATAAAGTGAAGATGGAACCTACTAAACACAATATGGAGCTTGGTCAAATTATCTTTGATAAAAGAGAACTAAAGGTGGCCGTAATTGGCGGCTTTCTTAATTTAATAGAAATACAGCTTCAAGGAAAACGAAGAATGCGCGTTAGAGATGTATTAAACGGCCTTCAATTATCAAAAAAAGCCTATATGGCATGAAGCCCCGTGTCCATTGGCTTGCGAGAATCGTAGAAAAAGCCCTACTTTATCAACAAACCTCTCGAGTTATCAACAAAATAAGGGATTTCCCTGTGTTTTACTTGTAGTCGTCGTAAATCCATATAAATTTGTTATAGGTTTAAAATTATATAACAACAATTAATTTAATCACATTATGAACAAAACAGAATTGATCGATGCAATGGCAGCAGACGCTGGCATCACTAAAGCAGCAGCTAAAAAGTCATTGGAATCTTTCTTGGGAAATGTTGAAGGTTCCCTAAAGAAAGGAAACAGAGTTTCCTTAGTAGGTTTCGGATCTTGGTCCGTATCTAAAAGAAATGCAAGAGAAGGTAGAAACCCATCAACTGGAAAAACTATCCAAATTGCAGCTAAGAATGTTGTTAAGTTTAAAGCAGGTGCTGATTTAGGTAAAGCTGTAAACTAAATTATAAGTTTCAAGGTAACATGAAAGGCGCTTTCTAAAGGCGTCTTTTTTGTTACCCTATTTTTGCCGTTAATAGGATTTATCTTATTTTAGATTTTCAGGTATAAAAAAGATGGTCGAATTAAAACCGAATAAAGGAAAGCTGTTAATTGCCGAGCCCTCTCTGACCGGAGACGTCTCCTTTAACAGGTCTGTTGTTCTTTTGGCAGAACATAACGAAGAAGGATCCGTAGGCTTTATTTTGAACAAGCCTCTGGAGTACCAAATAAATGATTTGGTCACCGAAATAATTATTCCGTTTCAGGTATATAATGGAGGACCCGTAGAACAGGATAATCTATATTTTATACATAAGGTTCCACATCTTATTGATAATAGCATTGAGATTTCTGATGGTATCTATTGGGGTGGAAACTTTGATACCACCGTAAACCTTATCAATGAAAAGATAATTTCGGAAGATGATATACGCTTCTTTTTAGGTTATTCTGGTTGGTCTTCCCTTCAATTAGATGAAGAGCTGTCCTCCAAAACTTGGATAGTTGCTATTAATGAATATGAAAGTCAGATTATTAAAAAGTCATCGGTAGCTTTTTGGAAAGAAAAGATGATAGAGCTCGGTGGGGATTACCTTTTATGGTCCAATGCTCCCGAAAACCCTAGCTTAAATTAATTAAAGCTATTTATACTGTAATTCTTGCTACTGCATTCAATTTCCCGATCAAGCTTTGGCTAACTATTCTCGAATACTCCTTTTTACGATATTTTGTTATCGGAATTATTCCGCTAATGGTATTTGTGATAAATAGCTCATTAGCCTTTTGAAGCTCAAAAGGAGAAATACTTTCTTCGACTAAATCGTAATCCTCTAAATTAGAAATGATGTCTATTAGTTTCTTTCGTATTATACCATTTAAACAGCCATCCGATAGAGG
>JBARUM010000337.1:0-2027 GCA_049645725.1 Maribacter sp. | reverse complement strand
GTACAAACTGAAGCACTTTGGTAAACGTGGAACTTTGATAAAACTCCGATTGTTGATCCGCAATAAAGTAACCGATCATCTTTCCTTTTTTCATTACGATTTTCTCAAGCCCTATATTACTCGCTATCCATTTAATACGAACAGAGTTCAACAAGTCTTCGGCATTGGTGGGCAGTTCGCCAAAACGGTCCACTAATTGCGCTTCGAATTTCTGCAGTTCTTCTTCATTTTTAACCTGGTTTAAATTGGTATACAATGTCAATCGCTCTGTGATGTTATTAATATAATCGTCTGGGAATAGCAGTTCAAAATCCGAATCTATTTGGGTTTCCTTTACAAAAATCTTATCGACCTTACCTTCCACCTCTTCATATAATTCCTTGAACTCGTTTTCCTTGAGTTCTTCTATAGCTTCCGCCAATATCTTTTGATAGGTTTCAAATCCTATTTCGTTTATGAAGCCGCTTTGTTCCCCACCCAACAAATCACCCGCACCACGGATTTCCAAATCTTTCATGGCAATATTAAAACCGCTCCCCAATTCCGTAAATTGCTCCAGTGCCTCAATTCGTTTTCGAGCATCCGTGGTCATAACATCATAAGGCGGGGTTATGAAGTAGCAGAAGGCCTTTTTGTTACCACGTCCAACGCGACCGCGCATTTGGTGTAGGTCGCTAAGCCCAAAGTTATTGGCGTTATTTATGAAAATGGTGTTCGCATTGGTAACGTCTAGGCCGCTTTCCACAATGGTCGTGGAAACCAGCACATCGAACTCGCCGTTTATAAACCCTAGCATTAAGGTTTCTAGTCTTTTTCCTTCCATTTGGCCATGTCCAATACCCACTTTGGCATCAGGTACCAAACGTTGGATCATGCCGGCCACTTCTTTTATATTTTCTATTCGGTTATGGATGAAGAACACCTGTCCACCACGCTCAATTTCGTAGCTGATGGCATCCCGAATAGTCTCTTCGTTAAATCGAATTACACCACTTTCTATGGGATATCGGTTGGGTGGTGCCGTATTGATGACAGAGAGGTCCCTCGCCGCCATTAGACTAAATTGCAAAGTTCTGGGGATGGGCGTTGCGGTCAAGGTAAGAACATCCACGTTTTCTTTAATGGATTTTAATTTGTCCTTTACCGCTACACCAAATTTTTGCTCCTCGTCTACGATTAAAAGACCTAAATCTTTAAACTTCACGTTCTTATTGACCAATTGATGCGTGCCGATTATAATGTCGACCTTCCCCGCTTCCAATTTTTCTAAGGTTTCTCTGCGCTCCTTCGCCGTTCGGAATCGGTTTAAATAATCTACGGTAACCGGCATCTCCTGTAAACGCTCGGTAAACGTACGATGATGTTGGAATGCCAAAATGGTTGTGGGAACGAGTACGGCTACTTGTTTACCGTTGTCTACGGCTTTAAACGCAGCACGAATTGCAACTTCGGTTTTACCAAAGCCAACATCTCCACAGATTAAACGGTCCATGGGACGTTCGCTCTCCATGTCCTTTTTGATATCTTCCGTAGCGGTGCTCTGGTCTGGCGTGTCCTCATAAATAAAAGAAGCTTCGAGTTCGTTCTGCAGGTAGCTATCCGGGTCATATTGAAACCCTTTCTCCAGGCGCCTTTTGGCATATACTTTTATAAGGTCAAAAGCTATTTTCTTTACTCTGGACTTGGTCTTGTCCTTGACCTTTTTCCATGCGCCGGAACCTAATTTATAGATTTTTGGGGCGGCACCGTCCTTTCCGTTGAATTTGGATATTTTGTGTAGGGAATGAATACTTACGTAAAGAATATCCCGTTCTCCGTACATTAGTTTTATGGCTTCTTGTTTCCTACCCTCAACATCAATTTTTTGAAGTCCCCCAAATTTGCCAATACCATGGTCGATGTGGGTAACATAATCTCCAATTTCCAATTTGTTCAAATCCTTTAAAGTAATGGCCTGTTTCTTGGCGTAGCCATTTTTTAAATGAAATTTATGGTAGCGTTCAAAAATTTGATGGTCCGTATAGCAG
>JBARUM010000336.1:0-3185 GCA_049645725.1 Maribacter sp. | reverse complement strand
AAGCATCCCTTAGTGCTTGGCTACCAAATCGGGAAAAAGGGTGCGGTATTGTCTGGTCGCTATTTCGTACACCTGGATCATTTTCAAAACTGGCCACGTTGTTCCGTCTAAAGCTTGAACCAAAATTACTGAAGAAGGGTTGATACAATTGATCACCTCCGTTACCAAATTCGTTTTGGTAGTCCGGTAAATTTGAAACTTCATTAAAAAAGTAGGAGGAATTAACAGTTATTTGGCTCTTCGAAGGTCCTTTACCGGCACTGCTACCCCCTTTGGTCGTAATCAAAATAACCCCGTTACGGCCTAAAGAACCGTATAAGTTGGCCGCAGCAAGGCCTTTAAGTACGTTGATACTTTCAATGGAATTTGGGTCCAAATCTAAAAATCTACTGGATCCGGAATTACCTTCGAGAAAACTATTTCTATTATCGTTATCGTTCGTAGAAGAAGATACTGCATTAGTATCGGAATTAAAAGGCACTCCATCTACTATAAAAAGTGCTTGGTTACTTCCGCTAAAGGAACTCAACCCTCGAATCACAACATTTGTACCCGAACCAGCCAAACCACTTTGGTTGGTAATCTGTAATCCAGCAACTTTACCATTAAGTACTCTGGCAACATCTCCTGTTGACCTACCTTCCAAAGCTTCTTGGTCTACCTCTGATACGGCATATCCAAGAGCTTTTTTCTCTCTTTTGATACCCTGGGCAGTTACAACAACCTCTTCAAGAGCTTGCGCATCCTCCTCCATTTGCACATTAATCGTTGCCCCTTCACCTACAGTTTGACGAACTGCTTTCTGACCAATATAAGTGAATAGCAGCGTTTGGCCTTGGGAGGTGCTAATTGAATAATTCCCGTCAAAGTCTGTTTGGGTACCTGTTGTGGTTCCTTCCACCACAATGTTAACACCAGGTAAAGCAAAACCATCTGAATCGGTAACCAATCCCGTTATTGTCTTTCTTTGAGACCAGCCACTAGTCACAACTAAGGCAAAAAGAAGAAATAACAAGTTTCTTTTTTTAATTAATTTCATACATTCTTAGATTAAATTAAAGAGTTAGTTTTTTTGCCCTAAACCTTTTTATCAAAGTGATTTGTTAACAAAATTTTAAGGACGCCGAAAGAAAATAAAAAAAAGGGAGGGGTATTTTTGTTTGCAACAAAGACGGGGAAATTTGAAATGAAAATTGTATTTGTAATAACTAACCTTAATACTTTGAAATAAATTAATCTCTATCTGACTTTATAAATAGTAACATGCGCTAGAGGTGAATTATAATTTAAGACCTTACAGATAAATTAAATCCTTTAGTATAATTATGATGCATAAGCTTATAGGTTTAGAGCTAAGTGATAAGAAACTGTGATAAAAGTATATTTTTGTATTTATACTCGGTTTCTTAAAATAAGGAAGGTTTTTGGATATAAATACTACAACAATTTTGTGTTTCACAAGTATCTCTACTAGACTTCTAAATAAACTTAATTCATATTAGCTTTATGATAAATGAGATATCAAAAAATTCTAAAAAGAATTCAAAATAATAGGAGGTAGATGGTCGGGCTAATTCAAAAATCTCAAAAATGAAACAAAATATATGTTTTTCTTAAGAACCCATCTCCTCCTATTTTTTTTTAAAAGAATACTTTTCAAATAAACTCATAAAAGAGCTTTCATATTTTTTTTTGTCACTAAAGACTTAAATTTTGCAACAAACTTCGAAATTCATGCATATATGCTGAAATCCAAATTATTTAAACTATGTATCCGAAAATTGATAATTAATGAAAAATGAATCGTGAGGTTATTCTTAGATATAAAATAAACAGTAGAAAAATTTGAAGCCTCTTTAAAAAACCTTGACAATTTAAATTATATTACAGTAAAATACTTCTAATTAATAAGGTCTTAAAACAAAATTCCCCATAAGGGCAGGAACAAAGTATTTGCAAGCAAGTAGCCTTTCCCTATGTGACTTTCGTATCATATTTCCCAATACTTTCATTGCATTATCAAAGCTTTTCCTTTCATCTTTTTAAAAGTTTCCTAAGAATCAGTTATAATTGTTATAAAGCCTTTTACAAAAGATAAATTGGTTAAATATTAAACCCATCTTTTAAACCAAATAAATCCTGTAAAAGAATTTTTACGATAATTATATTTTTAGATTAAAACTTCGAAAAAATATATTTTGACTTCAGTTAAGAAGTATTTTGAATTTTATAAGTTGAAGTTTAAATATTTAGTTAATACTTTAAACGTACACCAAAAGACCACTAAGACTTTTGTAATGATAAACTATAGAACTTATGCATATAATTAAAAGCATTAATTTAATTTTTATATTTTTTTTAAGTTACTCTTTGATTAATGCCCAAAATAAAACGACGGTAATTCCCTTTCATTTAAGCAAATACAACAATATTATTTTTAAAGCGGTTCTTAATGGCTCTGACACGTTAAACTTGAAACTTGACACGGGTACAACAGGACTTTTATTGACCCATGATGCTATAAAGAAAAAAACAAATCTACTTGACAAGGAAGAAAAACCCACTCAGAATTATACGAAATTAAAATCCATTGTTTCATTAAAATTAGGCGAACTACATTGGAATAATTTAGAAGTGCATCCTGTTACTCTTTCCGGTCAAGGAACAGACGGTAGATTCGGCTGGGACTTATTCAAAGATAAAATCGTCATCTTGGATTATAACAAAATGACAATGACAGTGACAAAACAGTTAACTGATGTTTCGAAGTTCACTTTTGCAAAGTTAATAAAAACAGAAACAGTACTATGTATTCTAGGGGAACTACGAATAGAAAACAAAGCCTATAAAGGACGATTCTTAATTGATATGGGATACCAAAAGACAGTATTATTAGATAGTATAGTCCTAAAAGAACAAAACTTCCCTAAAAACCTGAAACTCATAAAAGTAAATGAACTTCGAAATGGTGCCGGAGATCTATTCATTACCCAGGTGGTAGAATTACCAAGTTTGATTATTGGCAATCAAATGATAGAAAAGCTTCCAGCCCAATTACTTAACACCAGTAACCCAGCGGGATTTAAAACACATATTCTTGGAAATGAAATTTTAAAAAGGTTCAACACCATTTTAGATTTTAAAAATATGGCTATTTATTTTCAAAAAAACAGCTTGTATAATGT
>JBARUM010000335.1:0-3607 GCA_049645725.1 Maribacter sp. | reverse complement strand
ATTGTAGCACGATAGGAAACCAAAGCGCATACGTCTTTCCACTTCCGGTGGGCGCATTCAGAAGGCCGTGTTTGCCTTGCAGAAAAGCCTTCCATGCTTTCTTCTGGAAAGGGAATGGTTTCCAACCCCTGTTTTGGAACCAAGTTTCTGCAATCCTGTAAAGTTGCGTATTATTCACCGTAATCTTTTATCATAATTCTCAGCTGCCTTTTTTACTAAATAAAATTAGCGTTCCCTATAATTTCTTGTTTACCTACCACTTTGTACACTACCGATGAAATCGTTTATGATAGAACCAATTTAAAATGGGTGCTATGTTCGCTTAATAAAAAAATGATGGGCACCAATTTCGATAACACGCTCGACGCGTTCCAGTTCGAAATTGTTCGAATACATCGTAGAGGGCATCAGACCAAACTGCGGGTTTTGCTTAACTCCCTCAAAAAGCTTTTGCCATCCATTTGCGACATGTATGCACTGAGAAAAACCATATCCTGAATTTTTGGTTTACCCAATTCAATTTATTTTACATACATACCGAAGGTATGTCCTGCATTTATCTGGGACAAGATAATATCATCCGTATGTATAGACGTACTCAAATCGTTCCGTAATTGACCGCAAAAAACTCCAAATGATTTTCAGGAGTTCATTACCCAGCACGGCTTACAAAATTGTTACTAATCGTATATACCTAAAGATTTAAAGCTTTACAGGTCTTCGTAGTTGAACAATCAATCAAATCTTGCCCCGTTAAGATAATTACCACTAAAAATTGTAAATTGTTGCAACTCGCTTAGGCAATGGATAGCGGATTTTTTCCGATTCGATTTGTTGTTAAATTCCCATGCCAACGGACTACTGAAGTGTTAAATGAGTACTATATTGAATTAACCATAAGCTCAACGTATTAAAATCACTAAGATTGAAAGAAAATAAAGTTCAGAACATCAAGCTGTCGGACAAAAAATACCGAGTTGAACGACCTACCCAGACCGGTTTCTCGAGCCCTGCTACACATTATAGTGAACCTCGCATAGATTTGAACGATGAGTTGGTAAGCAATGCTTCGGCAACCTTCTTTGTTCGGACCGTCGATGATTCCTTTAGGGAGTTCAATGTCCTCGAAAACGATGTATTGATTATAGACAAATCCCGCACACCCAAAACTGGCCAGCTTGTCCTTGCCATTGTAGAAGGTAGTTTTAATATAGTAAGAGTCGATACCGACCGCCCAGAAGAATTGGAAATTTGGGGAACCATAACTTATATCATAAAATCAATGCTATGATAGCACTTGTGGATTGTAACAGTTTCTACGCATCTTGTGAACAGGTATTTAGACCTGATTTGCGCGATAGGCCCGTGGTAGTATTAAGCAACAACGATGGATGTATAATCGCCGCCAATAAAGAAGCAAAGGCACTGGCCGATATTCCCATGTTTCAACCGGTGTTTAAGATTCGGAAATTGTTGGACGCAAACGATGTTACTTATTTTTCGTCCAATTATACCTTATATAGCGATATGTCACGTAGGGTAATGGATACTTTGCGTAGTTTCTCGCCTCAAGTTGAGGAGTATAGTATCGATGAGAGTTTTGTAGAATTATCCGGCCATTTAACCGACGGCCTTGAGTCCTTGGCAAAAGAAATAAAGAACACCGTTTTCGTGAATACTGGCATTCCTGTTGGTGTCGGGATAGCTAAAACCAAATCATTGGCCAAATTGGCCAATAAGTTCGCCAAAAAGATGTCAAGCAATAATGGCGTATTTGTGGTCGATAGCGAGGAAAATAGAAGGCACTTATTAAAAAATCTGAGGGTAGAGGATATCTGGGGCATAGGAAAAAAGCATGCGGTCAAACTTAGGGAGAAGCAGATCGATACCGCCTTGGACTTCGCCGAATTGCCCGTTGCCTGGGTAAGAAAAGAAATGACCGTTATCGGCGAACGTCTTTGGAGAGAATTGAATAACCTTCCATGTCTGGAATTTATGGTTGAACCAAATCCGAAAAAGGGAATCGGTACGGCAAAATCGTTTGGTTTTAAGTTGAGCGATTATAGTCTTATCGAAGAAGCCTGTAGCTCTTATGTATCGGAAGTCGCCGATTTATTGAGACAGCAACAAAGTGCCGCGACCCGGATAGAAATATCCTTACAAACCAATCAACATAGTAGTATCGATAAACAATACCGGAACAAAATTGAAATACTCCTTGATTCCCCTACCGATAGTACCGTTAAACTTACTAAGGAAGCCCTAAAAGGACTGAAAAATATCTATAGGCCCGGCCATCGTTACAAAAAAGTAGGCGTGAACCTGAGCCAACTTGTCAAAAGAAACGAAATACAGTCTGACCTATTTTCAAATCCGCATAAAATCGAAAGTGATACGATTACCGGTGTTATGGACAGTCTTAACAACAGGTACGGCAAGAATACGATAAAACTAGCCAGTGTAGGGAATCGTGAGAAGCAATGGGCTTTAATTAAAGAACATTGCAGCCCTAGATATACAACCCAATGGGATGAGCTTCTGACCATTGGAAGTGGTAGGAAGAAGCCATTATCCCAATAGCTTGTTGTGGACTGGTCCTTCGCATTCAGAAGGAAAGCCCTGAAATTGTGTATATAAGGTATACTTTGTACAGAAAGCGCCTTCCTTGAAAAGTATGAAAAACAAAACGCATATAACTAGTAATGAAGTTGGGTATTCAGTATTTTCAAACATCACTTAGTTCGCTATCCTAATAAGTGAGTAAAGGAAGCGTGATTTTTTTTGAGCCTGGTACTAGATTTCTCTAATTTCGAATTGCCTAGGGCCTTCGTGAAAATAGAAACAAATACGAATTGATAAAGCTTCAGTGTTATCGCATGTATTTTTGATATATGAAACAACAACCGTTTATTTATAAATTTCAAAACGTTGATGTAAAAGAATGGTTGTGGGTTTGTGCGCGGGGATTTCCGCAGGAACCTCAGATGTTTTAAACACACCACTACCTTTATTTTAGCACTTAACCCCAATTATAGTGTACGGTGTCGTGCGTTCGTACTTTTTTTGGATTTATGCACTTCTAATTCGATTTCAATCATAAATTCAGGTAGGGCCAATTCTTTTACACCAAGCCAAGTGCCAGTCGGAAATTGTTTGTTATAAATTTCAGCTCTATAAGCGGCGTTTTCAAGGAACAATGGCATATTGGTCGTAAAAATGTCTTCTTTGACCACATCGTCAAAAGTGCAACCATAGTGTTTCAGTATTTTTTCAAGATCTGCGTAACAATTTTTCATTTGTTGTCCCAAATCTCCAATGGCTATCGGATTTCCTTCATCGTCCATACTAACAGCACCAGAGATTTTAATTTCATTGCCGATCTTCACAGCGTGGGAATACCCGAAAGCTTTTTCCACTTCTGGTCGTAATAGAAAATATTCTGGTTTCTCTGATTCAACAATTACATCTTTTTCAACTTCTTTCGTCTCTTCCTTTCGGTCTTGTTTACAACCTTGGAAAATAGAAGCCAGCACAAAAAGTGCAGTGAGAAAAGTCAGTCGGTTGGTCTTTTTATTCATAATTGTGATTGTTTAGCGCCTACTTTGAT